>NZ_JACFYV010000449.1:0-729 GCF_016759955.1 Burkholderia sp. KCJ3K979 | reverse complement strand
CCGGCAAGCCGAAGGGCGTGCAGCACAGCACGGGCGGCTACCTGCTGTGGGCCGCGCAGACGATGAAGTGGACCTTCGACTGGAAACCCGACGACGTGTTCTGGTGCACGGCCGACATCGGCTGGGTCACGGGCCATACGTACATCACCTACGGCCCGCTCGCGTGCGGCGGCACGCAGGTCGTGTTCGAAGGCGTGCCGACGTATCCGGACGCCGGCCGCTTCTGGAAGATGATCGGCGATCACAAGGTCACCGTGTTCTACACCGCGCCGACCGCGATCCGTTCGCTGATCAAGGCCGCCGAAGCCGACGACAAGGTCCATCCGAAGAGCTATGACCTGTCGAGCCTGCGCATCATCGGCACGGTCGGCGAGCCGATCAACCCGGAAGCGTGGATGTGGTACCACAAGCACGTCGGCCACGAGCGCTGCCCGATCGTCGATACGTGGTGGCAGACCGAAACCGGCGGCCACATGATCACGCCGCTGCCGGGCGCGACGCCGACCGTACCGGGCTCGTGCACGCTGCCGCTGCCGGGCATCACGGCCGCGGTGGTCGACGAGACCGGCCAGGACGTGCCGAACGGGCAAGGCGGGATTCTGGTCGTCAAGCGCCCGTGGCCCGCGATGATCCGCACGATCTGGGGCGACCCGGAGCGTTTCAAGAAGAGCTATTACCCGGAAGAACTCGGCGGCACGCTCTATCTGGCCGGCGACGGCACCGTGCGCG
>NZ_JACFYV010000448.1:0-729 GCF_016759955.1 Burkholderia sp. KCJ3K979 | reverse complement strand
CCGGCAAGCCGAAGGGCGTGCAGCACAGCACGGGCGGCTACCTGCTGTGGGCCGCGCAGACGATGAAGTGGACCTTCGACTGGAAACCCGACGACGTGTTCTGGTGCACGGCCGACATCGGCTGGGTAACGGGCCACACGTACATCACCTACGGCCCGCTCGCGTGCGGCGGCACGCAGGTCGTGTTCGAGGGCGTGCCGACGTATCCGGACGCCGGCCGCTTCTGGAAGATGATCGGCGATCACAAGGTCACCGTGTTCTACACCGCGCCGACCGCGATCCGTTCGCTGATCAAGGCGGCCGAAGCGGACGACAAGGTCCATCCGAAGAGCTATGACCTGTCGAGCCTGCGCATCATCGGCACGGTCGGCGAGCCGATCAATCCGGAAGCGTGGATGTGGTACCACAAGCACGTCGGCCACGAGCGCTGCCCGATCGTCGATACGTGGTGGCAGACCGAAACCGGCGGCCACATGATCACGCCGCTGCCGGGCGCCACGCCGACCGTACCGGGCTCGTGCACGCTGCCGCTGCCGGGCATCACGGCCGCGGTGGTCGACGAGACCGGCCAGGACGTGCCGAACGGGCAAGGCGGGATTCTCGTCGTCAAGCGCCCGTGGCCCGCGATGATCCGCACGATCTGGGGCGACCCGGAGCGTTTCAAGAAGAGCTATTACCCGGAAGAACTCGGCGGCACGCTCTATCTGGCCGGCGACGGCACCGTGCGCG
>NZ_JACFYV010000447.1:0-753 GCF_016759955.1 Burkholderia sp. KCJ3K979 | reverse complement strand
GGCGCCGGCAGGTCGTCGCCCATCCCGCCGAGCGGCGTGACGACCTGGCGCAGCGTACCGAGCGTCGGATGCGCGACCGGCTCGACCAGCCCGCAATGCGCGAGCTGCGGATCGTCGAACACTTCGTCGAGCGTATGGATCGGCCCGGCCGGCAGCCCGGCCTCGACGAACCGTTGCGTCCAGTCGCGCTTGCCGCGCGTGCGCAGCCGGCTTTCGAGCAGCGCCTTGAGTTCATCGCGATGCGCGACGCGCGCATCGTTGGTCGCGAAGCGCGGATCGTCGGGTAGCGCGGGCAGATCCAGCAACTGGCACAGCCGCAGCCACATGTCGGTCGTGATCGGCGCGAGGTTGAGCGGGCCGTCGGCCGTCTCGAACACGCCGTACGGCGCGATCACCGCATGCGCATTGCCGGTACGGCGTGGCACGTCGCCGAGGCTCAGGTAGCGTTGCCCGTGTACGCTCAGCAGCGCAACGAGGCTTTCGAGCAGCGACGTGCCGACATGCTGGCCGCGCCCGGTGCGCTCGCGCTCGAACAGCGCGGCCATCACGCCGGTCGCGACCCACATCCCCGAGCTGAGATCGCCGATCGCGGTGCCCGTGCGGGTCGGCTCGCCGTCCGGGAAACCGGTGAGACTCATCAGCCCCGCATAGCCCTGCGCGATCTGGTCGAAGCCCGGCCAGTCGCGCAGCGGGCCGCGCGGGCCGAACGCGGTGACGCTGCCCATCACGAGCCGCGGGTCGCCCGCGCTCAGC
>NZ_JACFYV010000446.1:0-773 GCF_016759955.1 Burkholderia sp. KCJ3K979 | reverse complement strand
CGGCACGACGATGTACAGCAGCGTGTGGCGCGCGCCGAGGCCGAGCGCGGTGCCGACCGCCGTGCCGACGATCGCCGCGGCGACCGAGCCGGCCGCGAGCGGAATGAAGATCTTCACGAAGCCCTGGATCAGCACGCGGCGATCCATGCTCAGGATGCTGCCGACGATGATCGACGCGATGAACAGATACAGGAAGTTGGTCGATTTCGTGAATTCGACCGTCAGGTTCAGCACCGGCTTCGGCAGCACGTGGTAGTACGTGAGCGCCGACGGCACGAAGGTCGCGAAGATCGCGGCCGCGCCGATGTTGCGCAGGAGCGGCAGGCGCTTGCCGAGTTCCGCGCAGGTGAAGCCGAAGAACGCGAGGACGGCGATCGCCATCGAGATTTCGCCGGGCACCTTGCCCGTCACCGCGAAGCCGACGATCAGTCCGAACAGGATCACGTAGACCGGCAGCGGGATGATGCCGATGCGGATTTCCATCAGCTTCCACCAGCCTTCCGGCCAGAAGCGTTCGCGCGTGGCGGGGCCGGCTGCCGCAATCGGCTCGGGATGGGACGGGGTATGGATAGAGGTCTGCAAGACGTGTCTCCTGATGTTTGGAATGCCTGCATCGCTTCGCGGCATCGTGTGCCGTCTATTACGCAACCCCCATGCCAGAATGCCGACGCGCCGGAATATTTTTAATCCATTGATTCATAAGGGATTTATTTCGTCTGCGGAAAGGGTTTTTCACGCGAAGTGGCCGAGATTTCGGAATCGGCGCGGCGGGC
>NZ_JACFYV010000445.1:0-785 GCF_016759955.1 Burkholderia sp. KCJ3K979 | reverse complement strand
GAGCCTGCGTCGCGGTGGCCGCACCGATGGACGTCAGCGGCCCGGCCGCGGCGACAGGCGCGCTAGCGATCGGGTGCGCTGGCGTGGCGGCGGCAGTGGTCGTCGGCGCGAGCGCGCTGAAGGACGTGAAGGACGTCGACGTCGCGGCGGACGCGGTTGGCGATACGGGCAGACTGATTGGCGGCTGCGGAGCGACCGCGCCCGATGCGCTGAATGGAGCGAAGGTCGTCGTACCGGTCGACGTGGCTGCTGTGTCGACAGGAAATGCCGATGCCGACGGGGAAGACGGCGCGGCGATCGATGTGGACGTGAAAGTCGCGGGCGTCGCGGTAGCGGGCACCGGCGTTACGGGCGCCTGCGCAGTCGAGCCGAACGTCGAAGCCGATGCGCCAGTCGTCGACGGCATCACGGCGGGCGCATCGGTTGATGCAGGCGTCGAGGCGCGGGAAAGCGAACCGTCGGTCAGGTCCGTGACACCGGCCGGCGATGCCGATGCGGTGGCGGTAACGGGTGGTGCCGATGCGGCCGGTTGCGACGGCGAAGCGGACGCCGTGCCGGTTACGCCGACGGGCGAAACTGCTGTAGCGACGGGCGCGATGTTCGATGCGGAGGCCGGCGCGGATGCTTGTGCAGTCGAGCCATGAGCCGTGCCGGTCAGCGGCGATGCATTGACGGCCGAAGCCGCCGAGGTTGCGGCAAACGGCTGAACCGCCGGCGATTTCGGCGGTTCAGCGGCAACGGTCGTTTGTGTCGCTGCGGGCGGTATCGTCGGCGCGGTCCAATAT
>NZ_JACFYV010000444.1:0-793 GCF_016759955.1 Burkholderia sp. KCJ3K979 | reverse complement strand
GTGCTGCGCGCGGCGCCGCAAGCCGCGATGGCCGCCGACTACGCGTAACGCTTCGCCCGCGCGCCGCCCGTTCGCGGCACGCCGGCCACGCTTCCCCAACCGCACTGCGCGAATCGGCAGCGCCTCGCGGCCTGCCAGCCGGATGCGGCCTGCACGCCGCCCGGCCCCCCCAGCCAGTCGCGCCCCAACCGCCGCCTCCGGGCGGCGGTTGCTTCTTGACCGCCGGCCGTCGCCCCGCCTGCGCCACCGCACTTCGTCACGCTTCGTAGCACCCCGCTCCCGCCGCCTCCGCGCGATGGCCGCGACTACGGATTCCGGCGCGGCACGCGCCCGGCGCCGTCCCTACAATTGACGCAGCAGCCGCGCGCCCCTCGGCGCCGCCGGCCCCAGAACAACCCGTCGAACCAACGCCGAATCCGCCCCGATCCCGCCGTGCCTGCGCTGTTCCTGACGAATGCCGACGCCGGCGACGCCGCGAACCGGGCCCTGCCCGCTGCTTCCCCGCCGCCCGCCGCCGCGCCGGCCGCGGTCGCGCTCGACGCGTCGCCCTACCTGCCGCGCCTGTCCGCCGCCGCCGCGCGCGGGCTGTCGCATGCGTACGGCGCAACCGGCGCCGTCCCGGTCACGCTCGGCGAACAGGCGTACGAGGTGCGCTGGCGCGTCGACGCCGAGCCGGCCACCGATGCGCACGCATACCGCTTCGTCGTCGGCCCGGCCGCCGGCACGCTGTGGATCGACCCGATCGCGGAAGCCGAATGGCTGGGCGATGCGGCCGACCCGGCGGTGCCCGCCG
>NZ_JACFYV010000443.1:0-833 GCF_016759955.1 Burkholderia sp. KCJ3K979 | reverse complement strand
CGTCGGCACAGTGGGCAACGCGGCAAGCGGCGCAGTCGGCACGGTAACGGGTGCATTGGGCGGTGTCGGCGGTGGCGGGACCGGTGGTCTTGGTGGCGTGGTCGGCACGGTAACCGGTGCACTGGGTGGCATCGGTGGCGGGACTGGCGGCCTCGGTGGCGTCGTCGGCACGGTAGCGAATACGGCAACGGGCGCGGTCGGAACGCTGACCGGCGCACTGGGTGGTGTCGGTGGCGGGACCGGTGGTCTCGGCGGCGTTGTCGGCACGGTAGCGAACACGGCCACGGGCGCAGTCGGAACGCTGACCGGCGCACTGGGCGGTGTCGGAGGCGGGACCGGCGGTCTCGGTGGCGTCGTCGGGACAGTGGGCAACGCGGCAAGCGGCGCAGTCGGCACGGTGACGGGTGCGTTGGGCGGTGTCGGCGGTGGTGGGACTGGTGGTCTTGGTGGTGTGGTCGGCACGGTAACCGGCGCACTGGGTGGCATCGGCGGCGGGACCGGTGGTCTCGGTGGTGTTGTCGGGACAGTGGGCAACGCGGCAAGCGGCGCAGTCGGCACGGTAACGGGTGCATTGGGCGGTGTTGGCGATCCAACCGGTAGTCTTGGTGGCGTGGTTGGCACGGTAACCGGTGCACTGGGTGGTATCGGTGGCGGCAACCCGACTGGCGGCCTCGGTGGCGTCGTCAGCACGGTAGCGAACACGGCAACGGGCGCAGTCGGAACGTTGACTGGCGCACTGGGTGGTGTTGGAGGCGGGACCGGTGGCCTCGGTGGCGTCGTTGGCACGGTAGCAAACACGGCCACGGGCGCAGTCGGAACGCTGACCGGGGCAC
>NZ_JACFYV010000442.1:0-874 GCF_016759955.1 Burkholderia sp. KCJ3K979 | reverse complement strand
CTCCGTCCTCGAATCGATACCGCGTCATCGGCAGAACACGACGCGCTGCGTGTAGATCTGCGGTTCGACGACAGGCTTCGTCGAGCCGTTGAGATCGTCGCGATAGGCGCGGTAGGTCTTGCCGTTCACCGTCACGTCCGACGCGCGGGCCGTCTCGATCCGGTCGAGCCCGGCGTGCCGCCATGCGTTCACCCGGTCCGCCGCCGTGACGCTCGACTCGCCCGCGATCTGCTGCGTGATCGCGCTGCCGTCGCTCCACGGCTGCGTCCGCATGTCCTCGGTGTGCTGCATCGCGCCGACCGTCTTGCCGGTCGGCTTCGGCCCGTTCTGCGCGTCGAACGGCGCACCGCGGCCGTACACCGGCGATTGCCACGACGGCGCGTGACCCGCTTCCGGCATCATGTAGATCATCTGCGGATCGCCGATCATCATCATCGGCGCGCATGCCGTGTTGTCGGGACGGCCAAGCGTCGACAGCGCCTGCTGGACGCTCGCGGCATTCGCGAGGGTCTGCTCGCTCAGGATGACGAAGACCGCGGGATTCTGGAAAACCGATTGCGCAGCGGCCTGCACGCTGGCCAGCCACAAAGCGATCAAAAAGATCCTCATGATTGAGGCCTCCTTGCATCCTCGTCACGCAAAAAGAGGTGTTGACCTCGGGGATGGGAGCAACACCCGTCAAACCGGAAAAGACTGTCGGGCATCGGGCCGAACGCCTGCCGTGCGACCCGCGCGCCGGTCGCACGGCAAACCGGCCCGCATGCCTACGACGAGGTACTCGTCGAGATGACGGTCGGCGCCGGCACGACCGGTGCAGCCGGTGCGGCCTGCTGGTCGACCGTCATCTCGACGAGGTACTCGTCGAGATGACGGT
>NZ_JACFYV010000441.1:0-908 GCF_016759955.1 Burkholderia sp. KCJ3K979 | reverse complement strand
CCGGTCCGCCGGCATGCGCCACGCCGTTCGATCGAACATCCAAGGAGAAAAACATGTCGATGCGTGCATCCCTTTCCATCGTCACGCGTGTGCTGGCCGGCGCCGCGTGCGCAGCCGCGATGCTGCCCGCCCATGCGCAGAACAACCTGAATTTCCTGAACGACACGCCGATCAGCTATTTCAGCAAGACCGATCGCGCGTCGCTCTCCAAGGCGGTCGTGCAGGCGCGCGACGAAGGCAAGGACGGCGAAACCACGACCTGGCAGAGCAACGGCCGCGGCACGCAGATCGACGCGAAGCTCACGCCGAGCACGACCGAGACGGACGGCAAGACCTGCCGCGAAATCGCGACCGAGATCGCCGCGAAGGGTCAGACGATGACGCTCAAGCCCGTCTACTGCAAGACGGCCGCGGGCAAGTGGCAGTTGCAGAAGCGCTGAGCACGCGCATGATGAAACGGGGCGGCGCGCCGCGCACGGTGTCGTGCGGCGTCGTGATCCTCGATACGGCCGGCCGCGTGTTCCTCGCGCACGCGACGGACACCACACACTGGGACATCCCGAAGGGGCAGGGCGAACCGGGCGAGACGCCGGCCGACGCCGCGCTGCGCGAACTGCTCGAGGAAACCGGCATCGAGTTCGCGCCGGCACGCTTGCTCGATCTCGGCCGCTTCGCGTACCGGCACGACAAGGACCTGCACCTGTTCGCGGTGCAGGTGGCCGAAGGCGAGATCGATCCCGCGCGGTGTACGTGCACGTCGCTGTTTCCGAGCCGTCGCGACGGCTCGATGATTCCCGAGATGGATGCGTATCGCTGGACCGTGCCGGGCGACGTCGACACCTATGCGAGCCGCAGTCTCGCGCGGCTGTTTCGCACGAAGCTGTCGCTGGCGGAGCTGCATCGGCGGT
>NZ_JACFYV010000440.1:0-917 GCF_016759955.1 Burkholderia sp. KCJ3K979 | reverse complement strand
AGCTGCGTGATGCGCGACAGGCGTGCGTCGCTCTTCTGGTTGCCGATCGACGTGATCACGAAGCAGTTCGACTGCTGCACCGCCAGCCGCAGCAGCGGATCGATGCTCGTCACCTTGGTGGCGCTGCCGAACTGGCCCCACCAGTCGGCGTTGCGGCCGTCGTCGACCGCGATCGTGCCGAGCGGCGACGTGCAGCGCTGCAGTTGCGAATCGGCGCCGGCGCTCGCGCCGCCTGCCGCGGCGCCCGTCACGCCGGCGTTCTGGCCGCCGGGCGTCACCACGCCGCCGCAGCCCGCGACGGACGCGCCAAGCGCTGCCACCAGCGCACCTTGAGTGAGACGTTGGGAAAGGTTGGTCTTCATGTCGTTGTCGATCGATTAGAGTCGTTGTTCGGCTTATGTGTCCGTGCGAACTTCGATAAGCCCCCCGGCGTGGCGCGCGATGGTGGTCTCCCCGCGGCTGCCCCGTTGCCCGATGCCCGGTCAGTAGTACCAGTACGTCTGCTGCCAGACGCCGTAGTACGGATAGCCCGAGTACCAGTAGCCGTAATAGGTGTCACGCCATTGCGTGCGCCATTTCCAGTCTTCTTCGTCCTCTTTCTTCGCCTTGCGCGCGAGATCGAGCAGCTTTTTCGATTCCTTGTCGCCGCGACCGGCCGCGATCGACAGCCACTTCTCCGCTTCGCGCGCATCCGAGCCCATTTCCTCGAGGCCGAACAGGTAGAAACTGCCGAGCGCCTTCTGCGCGTTCAGGTCGCCGCGTTCGGCCGCCTCGCGCATCCACTTGAGCGCCTGGTAGCTGTCCTGGCGCACGCCGTCGCCGCGGAAATAGCGCAGGCCGAGGTCGTAGGCGGCCTTCGGCTGGGTCTTCGCGGTTTGCTTGAGCGCGGCGATGCGCGGATCGTCCCGGTCTTCCGC
>NZ_JACFYV010000043.1:0-40445 GCF_016759955.1 Burkholderia sp. KCJ3K979 | reverse complement strand
CATCGAAGGCGAAGCCACGCCGATGCCGAACCTGAACATCGGCTACCTGCCGCAGGAACCGCAGCTCGACCCGACGAAGACCGTGCGCGAAGCCGTCGAGGAAGGCCTCGGCGACCTGTTCCAGGCGAACAAGAAGCTGGAAGAAATCTACGCGGCGTACGCCGAGCCGGACGCCGACTTCGACGCGCTCGCGGCCGAGCAGGCGAAGTACGAGGCGATTCTCGCGTCGAGCGACGGCGGCAGCCCCGAGCAGCAGCTCGAAGTGGCCGCCGACGCGCTGCGCCTGCCGCCGTGGGACGCGAAGATCGAGCACCTGTCGGGCGGTGAAAAGCGCCGCGTCGCCCTGTGCAAGCTGCTGCTCGAAAAGCCCGACATGCTGCTGCTCGACGAACCGACCAACCACCTCGACGCCGAATCGGTCGACTGGCTCGAGCAGTTCCTGGTGCGCTTCCCGGGCACCGTGGTCGCGGTCACCCACGATCGCTACTTCCTCGACAACGCGGCCGAGTGGATTCTCGAACTCGACCGCGGCCACGGCATTCCGTGGAAGGGCAACTACAGCAGCTGGCTCGACCAGAAGGAAGAGCGCCTGAAGCAGGAAGAAGCGTCGGAATCGGCACGCCAGAAGGCGATCAAGAAGGAACTGGAGTGGGTGCGTCAGAACCCGAAGGGCCGCCAGGCGAAGTCGAAGGCGCGTATCGCCCGCTTCGAGGAACTGAGCAGCCAGGAATACCAGAAGCGCAACGAAACGCAGGAAATCTTCATTCCGGCCGGCGAACGCCTCGGCAACGAAGTGATCGAGTTCAAGAACGTCAGCAAGTCGTTCGGCGACCGCCTGCTGATCGACAACCTGAGCTTCAAGATCCCGGCCGGCGCGATCGTCGGCATCATCGGTCCGAACGGCGCCGGCAAGTCGACGCTGTTCAAGATGCTGACCGGCAAGGAACAGCCGGATTCGGGCGAAGTCGTGATGGGCCCGACGGTGAAGCTCGCGTACGTCGACCAGAGCCGCGACGCGCTCGACGGTTCGAAGACGGTGTTCGAGGAAATCTCGGGCGGCGCCGACGTGCTGACGGTCGGCAAGTACGAAACGCCGTCGCGCGCGTACATCGGCCGCTTCAACTTCAAGGGCGGCGACCAGCAGAAGATCGTCGGCAACCTGTCCGGCGGCGAACGCGGCCGCCTGCATCTCGCGAAGACGCTGATCTCCGGCGGCAACGTGCTGCTGCTGGACGAACCGTCGAACGACCTCGACGTCGAAACGCTGCGCGCGCTGGAAGACGCGCTGCTCGAATTCGCGGGCTCGGTGATGGTGATCTCGCACGATCGCTGGTTCCTCGACCGGATCGCAACGCACATCCTCGCGTTCGAAGGCGATTCGCAGGTCACGTTCTTCGACGGCAACTACCAGGAGTACGAAGCCGACAAGCGTGCGCGCCTCGGCGAGGAAGCCGCGAAGCCGAAGCGTCTGCGCTACAAGCCGATCAGCCGCTGACCGGTGCGGCCCGGGCGCCCGGCCTCGCGCTCACGCGGGGCTGGACGCCAAAGGTGATCGAAGGGGGCCGCATCCGGAACGGCACAACGAAAAAGCGGGCCCATGGCCCGCTCTTTTTTCGCCTGGCGCTCGCCCCGCCGCTTACACCAGCGCGCCCAGTTCGCGCAGCCGCGCTTCGGTCGCCGCCGCGCTCGTATGATGAATGCCGTGCCAGCCGAGCGCCGTCGCGGCCGCCGCGTTGTGCACGTTGTCGTCGATGAACACGAGCTCGTGCGGCGCGATGCCGGGCAGGTGCGGCTCGATCCGCGCATGCATCTCGCGGTAGATCGCCGGATCGGGTTTCACGAGCTTCACACGGCCCGACACGACGATGTCCTTGAACCGGCGCAGCACCGGGAAGTTGTCCCAGGCATATGGAAACGTCTGCGCGGACCAGTTCGTCAGCCCGAACAGCGGCATCCCCTGCGCTTCCAGCCGGTCGACGAGCGCCGCGCCCTCGTCGAGCACGCCGCCGATCATCTCGTGCCAGCGCGCATAGAACGCGCGGATCAGCGCTTCGTGCTCCGGAAACTTCGCGACGAGTTCGGCCGTGCCTTCCTCGATCGTCTGCCCGCCGTCCTGGCGGATGACCCAGTCCATCGCGCACACGTGCGTGAGGAACCAGCGACGCTCGGCGGCGTCGGGAATCAGTTCGCGGTAAAGGTACTCGGGGCTCCAGTCGATCAGCACCCCGCCGAAATCGAACACCACTGCCTTGATCGTCATGCGAACTCCGTAGCGAGCCCGTCCGCGAGCGAACGCGGCGTCACCGCGTTGCCCGACAGCGAATTGTTGTTCCAGATGAAGTGATGGTGCGCGACGATCTGCGCCGCCGACAGGTGGGCGCGCTCGTTCGTCGTGTGCAGGTCGGACACGACGGTCGTCCGGTAGCCGAGCAGCGCGGCACGGCGCGCGGCCGAATCGACGCAAAACTCGGTCGCATAGCCGCAGATCAGCACCGAGCGGATACCGTGGCGATCGAGCTGCGCCGCGAGCGGCGTGTCGTGAAACGAATCGCTCGCCTGCTTGCGCACGCGCCAGTCGTCTCGACCGACGACCAGCCCCGCATGCAGTTCCCAGCCCGGCGTGCCGGGCACGACGTCGTCGTCCGCGTCGCCGTCGTGCTGCACGAAGCACACCGGCGCGTTCGCCGCACGCGCCGCCGCCGTCAACCGGTTGATGCCCGACACCACGTCGTCGAGCCGGTACGCGGGCTGCGCCCGCTCCACCAGCCCGCGCTGCATGTCGACCACGATCACCGCGGTGTCTGCCATTGCTTGCCCTCGCTGTTATCGGCCGGCCGTCGTTCGATCGTTACCGGATCGCTATCCGGCCGTTACCATGCGTTGCGTCAGATCGGCTGCGTGCGCGCGTCGAGCCACGCCTTCGCGTCGCCGCTCACATGCCGGCCGACGCGCTCGCGCACCGTCGCGTGATACGTGTTCAGCCACGCGCGCTCTTCGTCGTGCAGCATCTCGATCAGCACGCAGCGCGTGTCGATCGGGCACAGCGTCAGCGTCTCGAACGCGAGGAAGTCGCCGAATTCCGTCTTCCCGGCCGCACGGTTCACGACCAGGTTCTCGATCCGGATGCCCCACTGGCCCGGACGGTACACGCCCGGCTCGATCGACGTGATCATCCCCTCTTCCATCGCCGTGTACGGCTCGGCCGGCGCGTAGTGCGAAATGACCTGCGGGCCCTCATGCACGTTCAGGAAGTAACCGACGCCATGCCCGGTGCCGTGGCCGTAGTCGAGCCCGGCCGCCCACATCGGCGCACGCGCGATCGCGTCGAGCATCGGCGAGCGGATGCCGCGCGGGAAACGGGCGCGCGACAGCGCCATCATCGACTTCAGCACGATCGTGAAATCGCGCCGCTGCAGGTCGCTCACGGTGCCGACCGGTACGACGCGCGTGATGTCGGTCGTGCCCGTCATGTACTGGCCGCCCGAATCGATCAGCAGCAGGCCGTCGCCGGCGATCGTCGCGTGCGACTCGCGCGTCGCGTGGTAGTGCGGCATCGCGCCGTTCGCGTTGAAGCCGGCGATCGTCGCGAAGCTCGCCGACACGTAGCCGGGGCGTCGGGCGCGCGCGGCCGTGAGCTTTTCCTCGATCGTCAGCTCGGTGATCGTCTCGCGGTTCACCGCCTGTTCGAACCACGCGAAGAATTCCGCGAGCGCGGCGCCGTCGTGCTCCATCGTCACGCGCACGTGCTCGATCTCGGCGGACGTCTTGCGCGACTTCGCGAACGTCGACGGATTCACGGCCTCGACGAGCTTCACGCCGGCCGGCACGGCCTCGAGCGTGCCGAACGTCACGCGGCGCGGGTCGATCAGCAGCGTCGCGCCGTCGGGCAGCGCCGCGAGCGACGCGCGCGCGGCGTCGTAGGCGCGGACGTCGACGCCATCCTGTGCGAGCGACGCGGCCAGCGCAGGCGGCACCTTGCCGTCGGCGACGAACAGCGTCGCGCGCTCGGCGCCGATCATTGCGTGCGCAACGAACACTGGATTGAAGTTGACGTCGGCGCCACGCAGGTTGAACAGCCATGCGAGATCGTCGAGCGTCGACACGAAATGCCACTGCGCGCCGTGCGCGTGCATCGCGCGGCGCACCTCGGCCAGCTTGCTCGCGCGCGTCGTGTCGGCCTGCGGCGCCACGTGCTCGAACACCGCGTCGCCGGGCAGCCCCGGCCGCTCGGGCCAGATCGCGTCGAGCAGGTCGACGTCGGTACGCAGCGCGATGCCGCGCGCGCTCAGCGCGGCCGTCAGCCCGCGCGCGGCCGCGACGCCGAGCACCGCGCCGTCGACCCCGACCGTCGCGCCGGCCGCCACGTTCTGTGCGAGCCAGTCGACGTGCGGTGCGCTTTGCTGCCCGCCCGTCATCTTCATCAGCTGCACGCCCGTGCCCGCCAGCTCGGCGTCGGCCTGCACCCAGTAGCGGCTGTCGACCCACAACCCCGCGAAATCCGCGGTCACGACCAGCGTGCCGACCGAGCCCGTGAAGCCGGACAGCCAGCGGCGCGCCTGCCAGCGTTCGGGCAGGTATTCGGACAGATGAGGATCGGCGGACGGCACGAGATAAGCGGCCAGGTTCTCGCGGACCAT
This sequence comes from Burkholderia sp. KCJ3K979, assembly GCF_016759955.1. NCBI lineage: Bacteria > Pseudomonadati > Pseudomonadota > Betaproteobacteria > Burkholderiales > Burkholderiaceae > Burkholderia > Burkholderia sp. KCJ3K979. The sequence continues at coordinate 35,808 of NZ_JACFYV010000043.1, read as the reverse complement.
GGCGTCGCGCAACAGCGCGAGACGGGCCGGCACCGGCGAGACTTCGGGGAGACGGGCATTCATGATTTCACCTGAGAGCATTCAGCGACGGGCCGACAGCGCGACCGTCACGGCTACGGCGAGGAACGCGACGCCGGTGCAGACCGGCCATTCGAGCGTCTCGCCATCGTAAAACAGTCCCGAGAGATTGCCGACCATGCGGGCGGCGGCCGCGCCCACGATGCCGACGAGCACCGCGATCCACCACGCGGGCCGGCCCGTGCGCCGCATCGGATGCAGCCAGCGGCCGAACAGCCCGACGGCCGCTCCCAGGACAAGGATTCCAAACCAGTTCATTCGACGCCTTCTATAAATTCAGATTCGTCCCATAGGCGTGAACGTTACCAGCGGCTAGCATCGATTCATCCATCGAACCCGAGACCAGCCGGGCGCCGCGAACATTCGAGTGTAGGGGCCGACTCGACGTTATGGCAAGCGCACACCGGCTGCCATATTGAAGAAATTCTCATGCGAATCGCTCTGATCGATCCGGAGTCGCGTCATACCGCACTCCTGAACCGCCTGCTCTTCGCGGGCGGTCACGTGTGCCACGCATTTCCGTCCGGCGCCGCATTCTTCGAGTGGCTCGCCGCCGACAACACCTGCGACATGCTGGTCACCGGCCACTGGGCCGGCGACCAGCCGGCGCAGGAAGTCATTCCGCGCGCGCAGGCGGTCCTGCCCGGGTTGCCCGCCATCGTCGTGATGCAGTCGGCGCGCGAAAGCGAAATCGTCTCGTGCCTGCACGCGGGCGCCGACGATTGTCTCGTGCGGCCCGTGAGCGGGCCCGAGCTGCTCGCGCGCGTCAATGCGCTGAGCCGGCGCGCCGGCGTCCGGCGGCCGCCCACCCGCTCGCGCGAAATGTATGGCGAATACACGTTCGACGCCACGCATTGCCTCGTCCGTTTCGGCGACGCAATCGTTTCACTCACGCCGAAGGAGTTCCGTTTCGCACAGTTGCCGTTCACGAACCTGTCGCGGCCCGTGTCGCGCGCCCATATCCTCGAAACGGTATGGGCGCGCCGCCGTGACATGAAGTCGCGCACGCTCGACACGCACGCGTCCCGGCTGCGCAGCAAATTGCAGCTGCTTCCGGAGCGCGGCTACCGGCTGTTGCCGCTCTACGGCTTCGGCTACCAGCTCGGCCGCGTACCGATCGAGCCCCCAAATTCGCGACCCCGCCACGCCGATGCCCGGTATGCCGCGAGTGAGGAAATCGCTGAAACGCTATAATATGGGGCTAAACGATAGCCCTCGATATGCAACTCCTCACGATCGGAATCAACCACCACACTGCGCCTGTCGCCCTGCGCGAACGCGTGGCGTTTCCGCTCGAGCAAATCAAGCCGGCTCTCGTCACGTTCAAGAACGTGTTTCTCGGCCCGCAGGCGCCCAATACGCCCGAAGCGGCGATCCTCTCCACCTGCAACCGCACCGAGCTGTATTGCGCGACCGACGATCGCGCTGCCCGTGAAGGCGCGGTCCGCTGGCTGTCGGAATATCACCGGATTCCGGTCGACGAACTCGCGCCGCACGTCTATGCGCTGCCGCAGTCGGAAGCGGTCCGGCACGCGTTTCGCGTCGCGTCCGGCCTCGATTCGATGGTGCTCGGCGAAACCCAGATTCTGGGCCAGATGAAGGATGCCGTTCGCACCGCGACCGAAGCGGGCGCGCTCGGCACTTATCTGAACCAACTGTTCCAGCGCACGTTCGCGGTGGCGAAGGAAGTGCGCGGCACGACCGAAATCGGCACGCAGTCGGTGTCGATGGCCGCCGCCGCGGTGCGCCTCGCGCAGCGGATCTTCGAAAAGGTGTCGGATCAGCGCGTGCTGTTCATCGGCGCGGGCGAAATGATCGAGCTGTGCGCGACGCACTTCGCCGCGCAAGGCCCGCGCGAGCTCGTCGTCGCGAACCGCACGGCCGAACGCGGCCAGCGGCTCGCCGAACGCTTCAACGGCCGCGCGATGCCGCTGGCCGACCTGCCCACCCGCATGCACGAATTCGACATCATCGTGTCGTGCACCGCGTCGACGCTGCCGATCATCGGTCTCGGCGCGGTCGAGCGCGCGGTGAAGGCGCGCCGCCACCGGCCGATCTTCATGGTCGACCTCGCGGTGCCGCGCGACATCGAGCCCGAAGTCGGCAAGCTGAAGGACGTGTTCCTGTACACCGTCGACGATCTCGGCGCGATCGTGCGCGAAGGCAACGCATCGCGCCAGGCCGCGGTTGCCCAGGCCGAGGCGATCATCGAAACCCGCGTGCAGAATTTCATGCAATGGCTCGACACGCGCAGCGTCGTGCCGGTGATCCGTCACATGCATACGCAGGCCGACGCATTGCGCCGGGCCGAAGTCGAAAAGGCGCAGAAGCTGCTCGCGCGCGGTGACGATCCGGCCGCCGTGCTCGAAGCGCTGTCGCAGGCGCTGACCAACAAGCTGATCCACGGCCCGACGAGCGCGCTCAACCGCGTCAACGGCGCCGATCGCGATTCGCTGATCGACCTGATGCGCGGCTTCTACCAGCACGCGCCGCGCTCGAACGACCAGTCCGGCCACTAGCGCCGCCCGGTCGCCCTGCCGCCGGCCGCGCATTGTCCTGCCGCCGGCCTATCCTTTCCGAATACCCCTTGCCCGGGAGCGCCGCTCCACACCATGAAGACGAGCATGCAACGCAAGCTCGACCAGCTGTCCACACGGCTGGCCGAACTGAACGACCTGCTGAGCCGCGAAAACGTCACGGCCGACCTCGACCAGTACCGCAAGCTGACGCGCGAACATGCGGAACTCGGCCCGGTCGTCGAGCAATACGCATTATGGCGCCAGTCGCGCAGCGACGAAACGGCCGCGCAGGAGCTGCTGGCCGATCCGTCGATGCGCGATTTCGCGGAAGACGAAATCCGCAGCGCGCGCGAGGGCATGGCGCGCCTCGAGACCGAGCTGCAGAAGATGCTGCTGCCGAAGGACCCGAACGACGACCGCAACATCTTCCTCGAAATCCGCGCGGGCACGGGCGGCGACGAATCGGCGCTGTTCGCGGGCGACCTGCTGCGCATGTACCTGCGCTTCGCGGAACGCCACCGCTGGCAAGTCGAAATGATGTCGGAGAGCGCGTCGGATCTCGGCGGCTACAAGGAAGTGATCGTGCGGATCGCGGGCCAGGGTGCGTATTCGCGCCTGAAGTTCGAATCGGGCGGCCATCGCGTGCAGCGCGTGCCGGCCACCGAGACGCAGGGGCGCATCCATACGTCCGCGTGCACGGTCGCAGTGATGCCGGAAGCCGACGAGATCGGCGAGGTCGAGATCAATCCGGCCGACCTGCGGATCGACACGTTCCGCGCGTCCGGCGCGGGCGGGCAGCACATCAACAAGACCGATTCGGCGGTGCGCGTCACGCACATCCCGACCGGGATCGTCGTCGAATGCCAGGACGACCGCTCGCAGCACAAGAACAAGGATCGCGCGCTGAAGGTGCTCGCCGCGCGCATCAAGGACAAGCAGTATCACGAGCAGCATGCGAAGGAAGCCGCGACGCGCAAGAGCCTGATCGGCTCCGGCGACCGCTCGGAGCGCATCCGCACGTACAACTTCCCGCAGGGCCGGATGACCGACCACCGGATCAACCTGACGCTGTACCGGCTCGAGGCGATCATGGACGGCGATCTCGACGAACTGATCGGCGCGCTCGTCACCGAGCACCAGGCCGAGTTGCTCGCGTCGCTCGGCGAAGCCGACTGAGGCCGCGATGTCCGAGACCACCGCCGACGCCCTGCTGCGCGCCTCGCCGCTCGACCCGGTCGATGCACGCGTGCTGCTCGCGCACGCGCTCGGCTGGACCCGCACGCAACTGATCACGCGCGGCGACGCGCCGCTCGATGACGCCGCGGTCGAACGCTACCGCGCGCTCGAAGCGCGCCGCGTCGCCGGCGAGCCCGTCGCGCAACTGGTGGGCATGCGCGAGTTCTTCGGCCGCCCGTTCGACGTGACGCCCGACGTGCTGATCCCGCGCCCCGAGACCGAACTGCTGGTCGAAGCCGCGCTCGATGCGATCGACGGGCTGCCGCACGCAGCCGTGCTCGATCTCGGCACCGGCAGCGGCGCGATCGCCGTGTCGATCGCGGCCGAGCGCCCCGATGCACGCGTCTGGGCGCTCGATCGTTCGCCGGCCGCGCTCGCGGTCGCGCAACGCAACGCCGACAAGCTGCTCGACGCGCACCGCCCCGGCGGCCCGCTGCACTGGCTGCAGAGCGACTGGTACGCGGCGCTCGATCCCGAGCTCGGGTTCGACGCGATCGTCAGCAACCCGCCGTACATCGCGCAGCACGATCCGCACCTCGCGCAAGGCGATCTGCGTTTCGAGCCGCGCGGCGCGCTCACCGACGGCGCCGATGGCCTCAGCGCGATCCGCGCGATCGTCGCGGGCGCCGGCGCCTATCTGAAACCGGGCGGCACGCTGTGGATCGAGCACGGCTACGACCAGGCCGAAGCCGTCCGCGCGATACTGGCGTCGCACGGCTTCGTCGCGGTCGAATCGCTCGCCGATCTCGCCGCCATCGAACGCACGACCGGCGGCCGCCTGCCGGGCTGATGCCCGGCCCGCCCGGTTGAAATCCGCTATCATTTCGATCTAACGCCCCGCAAACGCAAGGTCAGTCATGGACACCCAACAACGTATCAAGCAAATCGTCGACGAAAACCAGGTCGTGCTCTTCATGAAGGGCAACGCGCAATTCCCGATGTGCGGCTTCTCGGGCCGCGCCGTGCAGGTGCTGAAGGCCTGCGGCGTCGACCAGTTCAAGACGGTCAACGTGCTCGAGGACGACGAAATCCGCCAGGGCATCAAGGCCTTCTCGAACTGGCCGACCATCCCGCAGCTGTACGTGAAGGGCGAATTCATCGGCGGCTCGGACATCATGATGGAGATGTACCAGTCGGGCGAACTGCAGCAACTGTTCGCCGCCGCGTAACACGCGGCACCCGCCCCCTTTCGATGGCATCTCCCAGCGCGCCGCCGCGCCGGCTGATCGTTGCGATCACCGGCGCCACCGGCGTGATCTACGGTGTGCGGCTGCTCGATCTGCTGCGCGCCGCCGGCGGCGTCGAAACGCATCTGCTGATTTCGAACGCCGGTTGGCTCAACATCCAGCATGAACTGAAGCTGCCGAAGGCCGATGTCGAAAGCCGTGCGGACGTCGTGCATTCGGTGCGCGACGTCGGCGCGACGATCGCGTCGGGCTCGTTCGCGACCGACGGCATGGTGATCGCGCCCTGCTCGATGAAGACGCTCGCGAGCGTCGCGCACGGACTGTCCGACAACCTGATCACCCGCGCGGCCGACGTCACGCTGAAGGAACGGCGCCGTCTTGTGCTGATGGTGCGCGAAACGCCGTTCAACCTCGCGCATCTGCGCAACATGACCGCCGTCACCGAAATGGGCGGCATCGTCTTCCCGCCGCTGCCCGCGTTCTATGCGATGCCGAAGACGATCGAGGAACTCGTCGACCAGACCGTCACGCGCGTCCTCGACCTGTTCGCGCTCAGCGCGCCGCTCACGACGCCGTGGCCCGGCATCCGCCACGCGCAGTAAGCCACGCCTCTGCGCGGATCTCCACCGATTCGCGCAGCAACTCCCTCCATTTCACGCCTTCTGATGCGACCCGGCATCCGGAAGCCTGCCTTCGCCGCGATTATCAACAAACAAGCTTCAATCAAATTCCGTAGCGTCGATTTATCAATACACGGTACACGCCTATAGTCACAGGCAAATCCTTTTGCAGGTCACCACCATGAACCGCTTGCCTTCGCTGTACCTGTCCCACGGCGCTCCGACGCTGCCGATCGACCCGGCGCTGCCGTCCGGCGCGTTCACCCACCTCGGCGCCGAGTTGCCGCGCCCACGCGCGGTGCTGATGCTGTCCGCGCACTGGGGCACGCAACGACCGGTCGCGAGCGTCGCCGCGCATCCGGACACGATTCACGACTTCTACGGCTTCCCGCAGGCGCTGTACGACATCCGCTATCCGGCGCCGGGTGCGCCCGACGTCGCCGAGCGCGCGGCCACGCTGCTGAACGCGGCCGGCATCGCGACAGCGACGACCGAACACGGCCTCGATCATGGCGCATGGGTGCCAATGCTGCTGATGTTTCCGGAAGCCGACGTGCCGGTCGCGCAACTGTCGATCCAGCCGCGCGCGGACGCCGCGCATCACTTCGCGCTCGGCCGCGCGCTGCGGCCGCTGCGTGACGAAGGCGTGATGGTGATCGGCTCGGGCCAGATCACGCACAACCTGCGCGCCGCCGATTTCGGCGCGGCGCCCGAGGATGCGGACCCGCGCGTCGCGGAATTCACCGACTGGTTCGAAGCGAAACTGGCCGCCCGCGACGTCGACGCGCTGCTCGACTACCGCCGGCAGGCGCCGCACGCGGCGCTGATGCATCCGACCGACGAACATCTGTTGCCGGTCTTCACGGCGCTCGGCGCGGCGGACGACGACTACCAACTCGGCATCCAGTCGCTCGGCACCTATCAGCGCGTGCTCGCGATGACGAACTACGTGTTCGCGAGCGCCGGCGCCTGAGCCTGGCCGGCGGCGCCACCGCCGGCCCAATAAAAAGCCCGCCCGAGCAACGCCCGGGCGGGCTTTTTTCACTGCATCCTGCCGCCGCCGAATCCGGCGGCAGGTCAGGCGTCAGGCACCGATCCCTTCGAGGATCTCGTCGTGCGACTCGCGCTCGTCGAGATACTGGGTCCGGTAACCGGTATTCACGCCCCAGAAGTAGAACACCAGCGAGATCGCCGCGACGATCAGCATGTCCCAGCCGTACGGCAGGTAGCCATGACCGCCGAACTCCTTGCTGCCGATCAGCGACAGCACGGCCATCGTCGGCAGGTACGCGACCAGCCACCATGCGGCCTTCAGGTCAGCGCCCCAGCCGGTCCAGCCCGACTTCGCCTGGAAGTAGAAATACACCGGCAGCGCGACGATCATCAGCAGGATGATTTCGCCCGTCAGCGGCCACTTCGCCCAGTACAGGATGAGCGAGGCGCACACGAACGCGAACGGCGCGATCAGCTTCATCAGCGGAATCGACAGCGGACGCTCGATGTCGGTCGCCGAACGGCGCAGCGCCATCAGGCTGATCGGGCCGGTCAGGTACGAGATCACCGTCGCGACCGAGATCACCGCCGCGAGCGAGCTCCAGCCGCGGAAGAAGAACAGGAAGACGAACGACACGAGCAGGTTGAACCACATCGCCTGGCGCGGCACGCCGTAGATCGGATGCACGTTGCCGAACATCTTCGGCATCGTGTTGTTGCGCTCCATCGCGTAGATCATGCGGGTGGTCGTCGCCATGTAGGTCGTACCGGTGCCGCTCGGGCTGATGAACGCGTCGACGTACAGCAGGATCGCGAGCCAGTTCAGGTTCAGCGCGATCGCGAGTTCCGCGAACGGCGACGAGAAGTTGAAGTGCGCCCAGCCCTTCGCGACGTCCGCCGGATTCACCGAACCGATATAGGCCATTTGCAGCAGCACGTAGATCACGAGCGCCAGCAGGATCGACGTGATCACCGCGAACGGCACGCTGCGCGACGGATTGCGCGCTTCACCGGCCAGGTTCACCGGGCTCTGGAAGCCGTTGAACGCGAACACGATGCCGCTCGTCGCGACCGCGGTCAGCACGGCCGACCAGCCGTACGGCGCGAAGCTCGCATTCGATGCGACGCCGAGGTTCTCCGAGTGGAAGCTCGTCAGCATCAGGCCGAGGATCGTGAGGCCGGGGATCAGGAACTTGAAGATCGTGATCGCGGTGTTCGCGCGCGCGAAGGCCTTCACACCCCAGTAGTTCAGCATGAAGTAGACGACGACCAGCACGGCCGACAACAGCAGGCCGAGGGTCTGCAATTCGCCGTTCACGAACAACGCGTGCGCCCACGGATACGGCCACGTGCTCATGTACTGGATCGACGCTTCGGCCTCGATCGGAATCACGGATACGATCGCGATCCAGTTGGCCCATGCACTGATGAAGCCCACCAGCGAACCGTGCGAGTAGCGCGCGTAACGCACCATGCCGCCCGACTCGGGGAACATCGCGCCCAGTTCCGCATACGTCAGCGCAATCGCCAGAATCACGACGGCGCCGATGATCCAGGCGCAGATCGCCGCCGGACCGGCGATCTTCGCGGCTTTCCAGGCACCGAACAGCCAGCCCGAGCCGATAATCGAACCCAGCCCCGTCAGCATCAATGCAAACGGGCCGATGTTCCGTTGAATAGAACTCTTCACATCCTCTCCTGTGTCTCAAAAAGCATGGTCGGCCTGCAGTCCGGGATCGGCTCGGACAGCACCGCGCACGCATTCTTGGGGGGAGGGTCACCCGATCGGGGCAACCCGTCCACGCGGCGCGTAGTTTAACGGTTGCACCTCGAACGTGGCGCCAAAATCGATCGCCCCCTACAAAAAATTCGCATCGCTTGCAAGCTTTGTAAACCGGATATCCGCAATAACCCTGAGAGCATGGGAATACGGTTGACCGTCAGACGGATTAGCCGTATAAAGGACTTCGCAGGATTTCAAGTGGCGAGTGAATTGGTTCTTTCGTAGTTCGCCCATCAACGGTACTCCGGTTGGTCCTATTACCCCTTCCTTGATTTTCCGCACCCCATGGGCTTCGGCCCCGTTTTATCTTTTTAGGAACAAGTAACATGGCAACCGGTACCGTCAAGTGGTTCAATGACGCAAAGGGCTTCGGCTTCATCACCCCGGAAGGCGGCGGCGACGATCTGTTCGCGCACTTCTCGGAAATCCGCGTCGAAGGCTTCAAGACGCTGCAAGAAAACCAGAAGGTTGAATTCGAAGTGAAGACGGGCCCGAAGGGTCTGCAAGCTGCGAACATCCGTCCGGTCTAAGCTGGCGCGATCATTCGTGTAAAAAAGCCCCGCTTCGGCGGGGCTTTTTGTTTTTGGGCGTTGGTCGTCCGCCCGGCATGACGACCTTTCAGCCGCCCGCCATTCAGCCGAACAATCGCTGCGCGTGAATGCCGAGACCCGTCGCGACACTCGCGAGGCGATCGCCGAACACCGGCTGCGCATCCGGGAACGCGCCGGCGAGCGCGCCCGACAGGAACGCGAGCCCCGTCGAACCGCCGGTGAAATACAGCGCCCCGACATCGCGCGGCGCCACGCCCGCGAGCCGCACCGTTTCGCGTGCGGCATCGACGATGCGCGCGGTATCGTCCCGACTCGCGTCGACGAGACGATCGGCGTCGAACGCGATCAGCAGATCCTCTTCCACGTCGTTCAGGTCGATCATCGTCTCCCCGCCCGCCGCGACGCCGATCTTCGCTTCTTCCGCGCGCGCCATCAGCGCGTGTCCGAGCCGCTGCTCGACCACGCTCGTGAGCCGGTCGTACTGCCGCACGTCCTGGTACAGGTGCTTCATCAGCTTGAGCTCGCCGACGCGCTTCGGCGTGTAGACGGTGTTGATCAGGTGCCAGGTCGCGAGATCGAAATAGATCTTGTTCGGCAGCTCGCGCCCTTCCGGGTCGAGCGAACGGTAGCCGAATGCGGGCAGGATCGCCGCCAGCTCGACCCGCCGGTCGTAGTCGGTGCCCGCGACGTGCACGCCGTGGTGCGCCAGCACGTCGTCCTTGCGCTCGAGGCGCGCCATCCGTTCCGGCCCGACGCGCACCAGCGAGAAGTCGGACGTGCCGCCGCCGATGTCGGCGACGAGTACCAGACGCTCGGCCGGCTGGCGCGACTCGTAGTCGAACGCGGCGGCGATCGGTTCGTACTGGAAGTGAACGTCCGCGAAGCCGACCGATCGCGCGGCCGCCTCGAGCTGATCCTGCGCGAGACGGTCGGCGCGCGGATCGTCGTCGACGAAGAACACCGGCCGGCCGAGCACCGCGCGGCCGATCGGCGCGCCTGCGCGCGCTTCGGCCTTGCGTTTCAGGTGCGTCAGGAAGCGCGCGATGATTTCGGTGTACGCGATCGCACTGCCGTCGCCGAGATCGGTGGTCGTTTCCGCGAGCGGCGAGCCGAGGATGCTCTTCATCGAGCGCATCAGCCGGCCGTCGAAACCGTCGATATAGGAAGCCAGCGCCGCCCGGCCGTATTCGACCGTCTCTTCGTCGTTGTTGAAGAAGATCGCGGTGGGCAGCGTCAGGTGGTCGCCCTCGACGGGCGCGAGGCGCATGCCATCGCCGTCGGGCAGCGCCACGGCGGAATTGGACGTGCCGAAATCGATCGCGCAGTAAGTCATGGGAAATTGCCGCAGCAGGGCCGGCGCGAAAACGGAAAGGACGGGCTTTTTAACATGAAGCCCGCGCGATCACAACCGGGGCCGGCCACCGGTGCCGCGCAACGGGCGCCGGCGGCAACGGCGCGCGGCATGGCGCACCGGGAACATGCGCGGACAGGATGCGCGATGCAGCCTGCCCGCCTGCGGAGTCAGGCTGCCGCGTCGAAGCTCTTTTTCCACGCACCCGCGTAGACGACTTCGCCGATCGCGTGGCGCGTGCGCGGCGCCTTTTCGCGATCGCGCAGCACGGGATCGAGCTTGTCGACGTTGCCGTAGTGGCCGAGCGAGATGATCGACGCGATCGCGACGTCCGCCGGAATCTCGAACGCGTCGCGGAACGCCTTCGCGTCGAACCCGCTCATCTGGTGCGCGGCGAGGCCGAGCGCGTGCGCCTGCAGCACCAGCGACATCGCGGCGGCGCCGGCGTCGTACAGCGCGGTCGGCGCCGGCTCGCCCTTCGGCGTGAGCGTGTGCGCGGTGACCGCGATCAGCACCGGCGCTGGTGCATTCCAGCCCTGGTTGAACGGCACCAGCGTCGCGAACACGCGTTTGAACGCGTCTTCATCCTGGGTGCGATCGAATACGATGAAACGCCACGGCTGCGCGTTGTACGCGGACGGGGCCCAGCGTGCCGCTTCGAGCACCGCGTGAAGATCGCCGGCGCTGACGGCTTCATCCGAATACGCGCGCGGGCTCCAGCGGCCCGCGATCAGATCGTGAATCGAAACAGTGGTGGGAGCAGGTTTGACAGACATGCGGTTCCTCGCTGACATCGATGAAGGGGCGCGAACGCCCGGCAAACCGCAAGCATACCCGCTTGAGCGACGGCGCGCCCGATCCTGCCGCGCTATGCAAATCTCCGTGCGTGCAATGGCCGGCCGCAGCGTGTGCGGCCGGCCGGACGCGCCCCGATCAGGCTGCCTGCGCCGCCGCGCGCGACGGGCCGCGGTTGATCCGCAGCACGATCAGCGCCCCGATGATGCACAGCCCGCCCGAGATCATCGACGCGATCGTATAGGTGCCGAGACTCGCGCGCAGCAGCCCCGCGCCGAGCGCCGCGAATGCCGCGCCGAGCTGGTGGCCGGCCACGATCCAGCCGAACACGACCGGCGCCGCGGCCTTGCCGAACACGTCGGTCGCGAGCCGCACGGTGGGCGGCACGGTCGCGATCCAGTCGAGCCCGTAGAACATCGCGAACAGCGGCAGCCCGAAGAAGTCGATCCCGAACGCATGCGGCAGATAGATCAGCGACAGCCCACGCAGCCCGTAATACCAGAACAGCAGCACGCGGTTGTCGTAACGGTCGGACAACCATCCCGACAGCGTCGTGCCGAACAGATCGAAGATGCCCATTGCCGCGAGCAGCGACGCACCCTGCACTTCGGTCATCCCGTAGTCGCTGCACATCGCGATCAGGTGCGTGCCGACGTAGCCGTTGGTGCTCGCGCCGCAGATGAAGAAGCTGAAGAACAACAGCCAGAAATCGCGCGAGCGGCTCGCCATCAGCAGCGTGCGGAACGCGACCGCGAGCGGGTTCTCCTTGGTCGCGTCGGGCGCGGGCGGCGCATCGGCCGGCTCGCCGTACGGCCGCAGCCGCACGTCGGCCGGCCGCTCGGGCAGCAGGAACGCGACGAGCGGAATCACGATCGCGGCCGCCACCGCGACGACCAGCACGACCGGCCGCCAGCCGTGGCGCTGCGCGATCGCCGCGAGCATCGGCAGGAACACCAGCTGGCCGGTGGCCGTGCTCGCGGTCAGGATGCCCATCACGAGGCCGCGCCGCGCATGGAACCAGCGCGTGACGAAGGTCGCGGACAGCGTCAGCGCGACGACGCCCGTCGAGCAGCCGACCATCAGCCCCCAGATCACGACCATCTGCCAGCTCTGCGTCATCATCGACGACAGCGCGACGCCCGCGCTCATCGTCACCAGCGCGGTGAGGATCGTCGGGCGCAGCCCGAAGCGCTGCATCGCGGCGGCCGCGAACGGGCCCGTCAGACCATACAGCGCGATGTTCACCGAAATCGCCAGCGAAATCGCCGCGCGGCTCCAGCCGAGTTCGCGTTCGAGCGGCACCATCAGCACGCTCGGCGTCGCGCGTGTGCCGGCTGCCGCCAGCAGGATCAGGAATACCACCGCCGCCGCGAGCCATCCGTAATGGAAGCGCCCGCCGATTCGTGTCACTGCCCAGTTCATCTTCGCGTTCTCCAGTTGGCGGTTGCGGTGCCATTGCACCTGCCCCGCCCCGACCAGGCCACCTCCGCCGCGCATTTCAACATCGGCTGACCCGGGCCGATGCTTGGCATTCGTCTGTTGATCCGGCCGCGATTGTTACCGACCGGTCACAAGTGTGTTGCGATCGTAGTTACCAGTCGGTAACATGTCAAGCAATCCATTACGTAGTCGAGGGTCATCATGTCGGGCATCGAGGTCGCCAAGCCGCCGGCGCGGCGCACACGCCGGCCGATCGACGGCGCCACCGCGCAGGAGCACCTGCTGCGTGCCGCCGAGGAGCTGTTTTACAAGGAAGGCGTGCGCACGGTCGGCGTCGAGGCGGTGGTGGAGCGCGCGGGCGTCAACAAGATGAGCCTGTACCGGCAGTTCTCGTCGAAGGACGAGCTGATCCTCGCGTATCTGGAACGCATGGACGCGTGCTTCTTCGAGCGGCTCGACACGAGCGCCGCGAAGCATCCGGGGCAGCCGAAGGCGCAGTTGATCCAGTACTTCGTCGATCTCGCCGAGCGCGCGACGCAAAAGGACTACCGCGGCTGCCCGTTCGTCAACGTCGCCGCAGAATTCCCGGATGCGTCGCACCCGGCGCGCGAACGCGTCGCGCAGAACAAGGAACAGCTGATGAAACGGCTCGTCGCGCTGTGCGAAGGCGCCGGCGCACGGCAGCCGAAGGCGCTCGCCGATGCGCTCGCGCTGGTGGTCGAAGGCATCTACGCGGCGAGCCAGACCTACCGGCACGGCGAAACGCCGATCGGCAGCGCGCCCGCGCTCGTCACGCAGTTGATCGAAGCCGCCTGCGCGTGACGGGCCGCGCGGGTTCGCCTGCGGCGCGCCCCGCTACAATGCGGCCCTCATAGCCCTTCCGCCCGACTGGTATCACGATGACCGACACCCGCCCCGACTCGCACGACGACATCCTCGCCGCCACGCGGCACTGGCTCGCGCGCGCGGTGATCGGGCTCAATCTGTGCCCGTTCGCGAAAAGCGTCTACGTGAAGGAACAGGTGCGTTACGCGATCAGCGAAGCGACGACCCTGGAGGACGCGCTCGCCGAACTCGAAACCGAGCTGCGCTTGCTCGACGCGGCGGACCCGCAGCAGATCGATACGACGCTCGTGATCTACCCGCATGCGTTCGCCGATTTCGTCGACTACAACGATGCGCTGTTCTTCGCCGAGCGGCTCGTGCGGCAATTGCGGCTCGACGGCGTGCTGCAGATCGCGAGCTTCCATCCGCAATACCAGTTCGACGGCACCGAACCCGACGACATCGAGAACTACACGAACCGCGCGCCGTATCCGATCCTGCACCTGCTGCGCGAGGACAGCATCGCGCGCGCGGTCGACGCGTTCCCGGACGCGTCCGCGATCTACGAAAAGAATCAGGAAACGCTGCGCCGCCTCGGCCACGAAGGCTGGCGCCAATGGATGCGCCGGCCGGGCGACGACGTGTGACGTGTGCCGCGCGGGCGCCATGCCCGCGCACCCGCGCCGTCAGCCTTCGGTCGGCTCGACGGCGGCGTCGCCCGCCGCAGCGGCTTGCGCGACGAAGAAGCGCTCGTTCAGCTCGGCGAGCCCGAACATTCCGAGGATCTCGTTCAGCCGCTCGCCGGGCTTGCGGCGCGGCAGGTTCTTGTACTGCGCGATGATCAGCTCGTTCTTCATCGAATGCTCCCAGCCGACCAGCTCGGTCACGCTGACCTGGTAGCCGTGCGCCTCGAGCTGCAGGCAGCGCAGCACGTTGGTGATCTGGCTGCCGAATTCGCGCGTATGCAGCGGGTGCCGCCACACCTCGGTCAGCGCATTCGCGAGCGACTTGCCCTTGTTCTTGCGCAGCACGCCCGCGACTTCCGCCTGGCAGCACGGCACCAGCACGATGTGCTGCGCGCGCTTCGCGAGCGCGAAGCGGATCGCGTCGTCGGTCGCGGTGTCGCACGCGTGCAGCGCGGTGACGACGTCGACCGTGTCGGGCAGTTGCGGCGACGTGATCGAATCGGCGACCGACAGGTTCAGGAACGACATGCCGCCGAACCCGAGCCGCGCGGCGAGTTCGGTCGAGCGCGTGACGAGTTCCTCGCGCGTCTCGATGCCGTACACGTGCGACGCGAACGCCGGCGTGCCGTGCCCCGGCTGCTGCTTGAAGAACAGGTCGTACAGGATGAAGCCGAGATACGACTTGCCGGCGCCGTGATCGACGAGCGTCACGTGGCCTTTGTCGGCCTGCACGCCGGCGAGCAACGGCTCGATGAACTGGAACAGGTGATAGACCTGCTTCAGCTTGCGGCGACTGTCCTGGTTCAGCTTGCCGTCGCGGGTGAGGATGTGCAGTTCCTTCAGCAGCTCGACGGACTGCTCCGGGCGGATTTCGTGGGTCTTGTTCGACATCGTGAAGCGCCGCCGGGCCACGGTCGGTCGACCACGGCCCGGCGGCGGAAATTCGTGAGGAATGGCGACAGTTTACCGAAAATACGCGGTCAGGCCCGGGCGCCGAGCCGCCACAGCGACGTGACCTCGGCGCGACGCGCCGCATGCAGCGGATCGTCGGCGTCCGTCGACTTCGGGTGCGCGGGTCGGATGTCGTCGCGGCCGAGCACGACGAGGCCGGCTTCGTCGATCCATTGCAGCAGGGTTTCGCGCGGCCGCAGGCCGAGATGCTCGGCGAAATCGGACAGGATCAGCCAGCCTTCACCGCCCGGCTCCAAATGCGCGGCCAGCCCGGCCAGGAAACCGCGCAGCATGCGGCTGTCGGGATCGTAGACCGCGTATTCGATCGGCGCGCTCGGCCGGGCCGGCACCCACGGCGGATTGCAGACCACGAGCGGCGCCCGGCCGGCCGGAAACAGATCGGCCTCGACGATCTCGACCTGGCCAGCATGACCGAGCCGCGCGACGTTCTCGCGCGCACAGGCGAGCGCGCGCGAATCCTGGTCGGTCGCGACGATACGCTCCACGCCGCGCGACGCGAGCACTGCCGCCAGCACGCCGGTGCCCGTGCCGATATCGAACGCGAGCGACGTCGCCGGCAGCGGCGCACGCGCGACGAGCTCCACGTATTCGCCGCGCACCGGCGAGAACACGCCGTAATGCGGATAGATCGGCGCGCCGCCGAGCGCCGGGATCGGCACGCCCTTCTTGCGCCACTCGTGCGCGCCGACGAGGCCAAGCAGTTCGCGCAGCGACACGACCGACGGCGCGCCGCCGGGACCGTACGCCTCCTCGCAGGCCGCACGCACGTCGGGCGCACGGCGCAGCGGGATCGTGTAATCGGCGTCGAGCGGGATCAGCAGCATGCCGAGCGTGCGGGCGCGCTGCGATTGCGCGAGACGATGCAGGTTGAATGCTTCGACGCCGGCCGCGGCTTTCGCCTTCTTCGGCTTGCGTTCGACACGGCGCGCCATCGCCTGCACGAGCTGGCGCGCATTCTGAAAGTCGCCCTGCCAGACGAGCGCGGTGCCCTCGCACGCGAGACGGTAGGCCGCGTCGGCGGTGAGGCGGTCGTCGGCGGGCACCGCGCGCTTCGGCGGTTGTACGCCGGCTTCGGAGCGCCAGCGCACGGCATGATCGACGCCGTCGGCGTCGGTCCAGTGGAAAACGGGGAAATCGGTCACGCGAACTCGGTTACGGTTGACTTCAGCGGCGGCGAGAATTCGCCGCGCGGACCACACCATACCGCGCTTTGCCCGACCCGGCAAAACGGGCGCCGCGACGGCCGCCCGAGAGCGTTCGCCGCGGCGCAATCGTCGATCAGCCGAGATCGACGGTTTCCGCAATGGGCGCATCGCGCTTGACGGCCGCGATGCCGTTCTCGCGGCCTTGCACGGTTTTGTACGTCTCGCTCGTGCCGATGATCTGGTGGTTGGCTGCCTTCAGATTGAACATCGGCTCACCGTTGTGCGCGAGCTTGCGCTCGTAGCGCTCGTCGAGCGGCGCATTTTCCCGCACGGACGCGATCCCGTTCCTCGCGCCGCTTTTCTCCTCGTAGCGCTCGCTCGCGAGGATGATCTCGCCGTTCGCCGACTTCAGGTGGAAGTAGTACTGGCCGTTCACGGCCTTCTTGAGCTCGAATTTTGCCGCCATGGATTTCCCCTAAAAGAATGTCCGACCCTCGGACATCGACAAGTGTAAGGGGGCGCGCCGACCAAAATCGAGATTCCACAGAGATAAGCATTAAAGACTGTCAAATAGTGAATTTTCAGACACATTTGACCGACGTTGAATTCAGGCCGAACGGCCTACCCGCCCCACCCCGGCATGGTCGGCAGGCGCAGCGTGCCCGCATCGTTGAAGTGCACGGTGCCCAGCACGCTGCCGGCGAGCCGGCCGCGCAGCGCGTACGGCAGCTCGCCGTTCGCGGCCGCGCCGGGCAGGTTCCACGCCTGCCGCGCGGCCGCGAAGGCCGACACCGAAACCGGCACGTCGAGCACGGCCTCGCCAAACCGCGGCACGGTGCCCGCCCGATCGCTGACGCCGCTCGCGAACGGCGTGCCGTTCAGGTCGAGCGCGACCGAGATGCCGTCGTAGTCGATCGGCGCATCGTTCGGATTCTGCACGCGCAACTTCAGGCTGAAGCGCATCTCGAGGCCCTGCCCGACGAGCGGGTCGAGCCCGGCGACCGACACGCGCACCGGCTCGCGCGTGAAGCCTGCACAACCGCCGAGCAGGAACACGGCCGCGAACAGCAGCAACACGGTGCGCAGCGGCGCGATATGGAACAGGGCTCGTGGCATGGGACAGTCTCCTCGCGGCAATCGGTGAACGGGTCGTCGATGCATTGTACCGACCATGCCAACCGTCACCGGGTTTCGTAGTTTTTGCAGCACCGCAAGATCGTTAATAGATTAAAACTACGAAATTACCGGCCAAACGGAAAACGCATTAATGACTTTCAGCATTCAATGAAGCGCCCGGAATTCAATAGATACTCTTTCTAAATTTTTCGTTTCCTTTACCCAAAACCATCAAGTATATTTACGCATCCTTGGAGCAAGCCGACAAACCTTGAAGCCGCATGACGGCGAATTTACGGGACGGCGACACGCTGTCCTTCCGTCCTGCGGACTGGCCCGGCCAGCCCCGTAGGTCGTCGGTTCAAAGGGATTGCGCGCCCGCGTCGGGCGTGCGGCCCCGTGTCGTGCGCGCGAAATCAATTCAGTACAACACGCGCCCGGCCATTTTGAACCGGCCAGTTAACCGACATCCGGAAAATCCAGAGGGGGCAGTAAACCATGATTACCTTTACGTAGTCGGCCGCCGTCTTTTCGAATAATCCGTCATTGGCATTTTTTCGCTGTTGATTAAACGGCGAGGGGATTGCTTTTGCCGGCGTTTTCGCAGCACTGAACGATTCTTTCAACAATCGAGGTTTCAGTCATGTCGATTCATATTCGCAAGATGCGTTATCTGCCGCTCGTCGCCGCACTCGCGCTCGCCGGGTGCGGCGGCGACGACGGCGGTGCGGGCTCCGCTTCCGCGCTCAGCTCCGCCGGCGCGCCGCATACCAGCTCGTCGCCCGCCGTCACCGCGCCGCCGAGCGCATCGAACGTCGACAAGAGCGTCTCGCCTGTCGAATTGCCGGACACCGTGGTGCCCGTGAACTACCGGCTGTGGTTCCGCCCGAACGACGCGCTGAACGCGTTCGACGGCCGCGCCGACGTCGAAATCAAGGTGCTGAAGCCGGTCAACAACATCGTGATCGCCGGCCACCGGATCAAGTTCACCAACGGCCGCATCACGCTGCAGCCGGGCAACATCCAGCTGATCGCGACGCCGCAGGACAAGGGCGACTTCTATCAGCTGCGCCCCGTCGCCGGCACGATCGCGCCGGGCAACTATTCGCTGCACATGGAGTGGTCGGGCATCATCAACTTCAAGTCGTACGACGATCCGGCCACGCAGACGGGCGGCAGCTGCGGCGACGATCCGTATCCGGGCTGCTCGGCCGCGGAAGGCGTGTTCCGCGTCGACCTGAAGGGCACCGACGGCAAGACGAGCGGCGCGATCCTGACGCAGGGCGAAACCAACCTGTCGCGCCAGTGGTTCCCCGGCTGGGACGAGCCGGCGTTCCGCCCGACCTATGAAGTGACGGCCGAAGTGCCGCAAAGCTGGCGCGTCGTGTCGAACGCGGCCGAGAAGCCGTCGACCAACGTCGGCGGCGGCTACAAGCTCGTGCAGTTCGAGAAGACCCCGCCGATGCCGTCGTACCTGCTGTTCTTCGGCGGCGGCCTGTTCGACACCTACGAGGACGACTTCACGAGCCCGCTGCCGGGCGGCAAGGGCGGCCTGCACCTGCGCGTGTTCACGCCGCCGGGCATGAGCGAGTGGGCGAAGCCGGCGATGGACCGCACCAAGCAGGCGCTCGACTACTACTACCGCTACACGGGCATCCCGCTGCCGCTCACGAAGTTCGACACGGTGGCCGCGAACGATGCGTTCAAGGAGCAGAAGGACCTGAACTTCGGCGGGATGGAGAACTGGGGCTCGATCCTCGAGTTCGCCGACGACATCCTGCCGCAGCCGGGCCAGCCGATGTCGCACTACGGCAACGAAGTGCTGACGCACGAAGTGGCGCACCAGTGGTTCGGCGATCTCGTGACGACCGACTGGTGGGACAACGTGTGGCTCAACGAATCGTTCGCGACGTTCTTCGAGACGAAGACGACGATCCAGTTCTTCCCCAACGAGTTCAGCTGGCTCGACCAGGTGAAGAACAAGTATCGCGTGATCAATCGCGACATCGGCCCGAACGCGTTCCCGGTCGCGCCAAACTTCAACGACTGGGCGTCGAACGACTTCGTGCTGAGCGCCAGCGCGTTCACGTACGACAAGGGCGGCCACGTGCTGAAGACGCTCGAGAACTATCTCGGCGAGCAGACGCTGCGTAAGGGCCTGCAGCAGTACCTGGTCGACTACTCGTTCGGCAACGGGACGCCGAAGCGTCTGTGGGATGCGCTGTCGAAGGAAAGCGGCCAGGCGGTCGGCCCGATCGGCGACAGCTACGTGCGTCAGACCGGCGTGCCGCTGATCTCGCTCGACACGCAGTGCGACCTGACGAAGAACCAGACGGTCGTCACGCTGAAACAGCAGCCGTTCCCGAACAAGAACGCGTATCCGGGCCTGCAGTGGACGGTGCCGATCACGCTCGCGTACGGTCAGGGTCTCGCGAAACGCACGACGCTCGCGCTGAAGGATACGCAGGCGCAGACGCGGATCGAAGGCTGCACGGGCGTGGTCGCCGATCCGAGCGGTCTCGACTACTACGTCGTGAACTACAGCGACACGGCCTGGAGCGGGCTGCTCACGCAGGTGAACAACTCGACCGATCCGGTGCTGCTGGCGAACCTGAAGAGCGAAGCGGCGCTGCTCGTCGCGAACAACCTCGCGCCGGCCTCGCGCTCGACGTCGATCGGTTCGGTCGCTTCGCCGGCCGCGATGAAGCTGCGCCAGACGCCGACCTTCGGCGGCATCGAAGCGGTGACGAAGGAACGTCCGGCACGGCAATACCAGGGCCTCTTCAAGCCGCGCAAGGTAGTGACGCAGTAACGGTGCGCGTCCGGCCGGTACCGCGCGCCCCGCGGCGCCGGCCGGCGTACCGGTTTCTCCGACCTGTTGACGGGCCTCGCATGCGAGGCCCTTTTTTCATGGGGCGCGGCGTTCGTTCGCCGTCACGCCCACGCGGCGTCCCACGCCGGCTGCGCGAACCACGTGGCGAGGAACGCGACGAGCCGCGACGTGCGCGCACTGCCGCGCGCCTGCTGGCGCAGCACGTGAATCGTCGCCTGCTCGGGCGCCGCCGCGTACTGCGGCAGCAGCGCGCGCAACCGTCCGTCGCGCAGCGCGTCCGCCGCGAGCCAGGTCGGCAGGTGCGCGAGACCGAGCCCGTCGATGGCCGCCTCGAGCAACGCTTCCGAATGATTGCTGCGAAACCGCGGTTGCGCCGGCACGTGACGGCGCTCGCCGAAGCGCCACGCGCCGGGCGGCGGCGCGCCATGCCA
The DNA here is from genome assembly GCF_016759955.1 of Burkholderia sp. KCJ3K979. NCBI lineage: Bacteria > Pseudomonadati > Pseudomonadota > Betaproteobacteria > Burkholderiales > Burkholderiaceae > Burkholderia > Burkholderia sp. KCJ3K979. The sequence continues at coordinate 15,247 of NZ_JACFYV010000043.1, read as the reverse complement.
CGCGAGACAGTCGTGGCTGGCGAGCGCGTCGGGCGATGCGGGTTCGCCGCACCGTGCGAGATAGGCCGCGCTCGCACACAGCACGCGCCGCTGCGGCGCCAGCACCGTCGCGACGAAACGCGTGTCCTCGAGTGGGCCGATGCGCACCGCGAGATCGACGTCGGAGCCGAGCCGCGCGCCCTGCAGGTCGACCATGCTGTCGGTCAGCACGAGGTCGACCTGCAGCGCCGGATAGCGCTGCATGAACGCGGCCAGCGCGGCCATCAGGTGCCGCCGGCCGAAGGGCGCCGGACAGTCGATGCGCAGCAGCCCGCCCGGTTCGTCGTGCTGGCTGTGCAGGTCTTCCTGCAATCCGCGCAGCTCGGCCAGCATCCGGGTCGCACGCCCGTACAGCAGTTGCCCGGCCTCGGTCGGCCGCAGCGCGTGCGTGGTGCGATGCAGGAGACGGATGCCGAGCTGCGTCTCGAGCCGGTCGATGCGCCGCGTGACCGACGACGCGGCGACGCCGAGCCGGCGCGCGGCCGCCGAGAAGCTCTGCTGGTCGACCACGTCGACGAACAGCGCGAGGTGCGGGGAAAGGAAGTCGTCCATTCGTGAGCCTGCGAATTTGGCTATGCGGAAAACGCAAAGCAATCATCCGCCTTTGCACGTTTCCGCGTCAAACAGGGCCCACTAGACTGCATTCACCGGTTTCATCCGCCGCACGCGCCGTGCCCGCCGGGCCGGGCGGCCGGCATCGTTCATGGAGATCATCATGCGCAGCATCCGCTTCGACACCCCCGCCGCCGACATCGAGTCGCTCGACGCGCGCGTCCGGGACATCGCCCCACCCGTACCGGCCGACGGCCAGATGCTGATCGAGGTGCGCGCGGCCGGCGTGAACCCGAGCGACGTGAAGGCCGCGCTCGGCCGCATGCCGCATGCGGTGTGGCCGCGCACGCCGGGGCGCGACTGGGCCGGCATCGTGCGCAGCGGCCCCGACAACTGGATCGGCGCGCCGGTGTGGGGCTCGGGCGGCGATCTCGGCGTCGGGCGCGACGGTTCGCATGCGGAATGGCTCGTGCTGGACGCCGCGCACGTGCGCCGCAAGCCGGGCGTGCTGACGCTCGAAGAGGCGGCCGGCGTGGGCGTGCCGTTCGTCACCGCATACGAGGGCCTGCGCCGGGCCGGCATGCCGACGGCCGACGACGTCGTGCTCGTGTTCGGCGCGAACGGCAAGGTCGGCCAGGCCGCGATCCAGCTCGCCACCGCGCGCGGCGCGACCGTGATCGGCGTCGAGCGCGGGCCCGGCGACTATCGCGGCCATGCGTCGGGCGACGTCCCCATGATCGACGCATCGAGCCGGACGGTGGCCGACGCGGTACGCGAATTGACCGGCGGCCACGGCGCGGACATCGTCTACAACACGGTCGGCAGCCCGTATTTCGAAGCGGCGAACGCGTCGATGGCGATCGGCGCGCGGCAGATTTTCATCTCGACGATCGAGCGCAGCGCGCCATTCGACATCTTCGCGTTCTATCGCGGCCAGCACACGTTCGTGGGCATCGATTCGCTGCAGCTCGGCCCGGCCGCGGTCGCGCAGATCCTCGACACGCTCGCGCCCGGCTTCGGCAACGGGACGCTGCGCCCGTTCCCGATCGGCGACGACTACGTGTACCCGCTCGAGCGTGCGCACGACGCGTATCGCGCGGTGCTGGCCGGTGCGCGCGCGCGCGTCATCCTCAAGCCCTGACACCGAACCCCACGGGAGACCGCCATGATGGATTACGTGACCTCGCTCGCGGTGGGCGTCGGCGTCGGTGTGTTGTACGCGCTGCTGCACGTGCGCTCGCCGGCCCCGCCGCTCGTTGCGCTCGTCGGCCTGCTCGGGATGGTGATCGGGGAACGCGCAATCGCGCTGCTGCGTTGATGCGTCGCCCGATGGCGCGCTAGCGATCGTCGCGGCGCCGGAACGCCCACCACGCGGCCAGCGCGGTGAAGCCGGCAACCAGCAGCACCATCAGCCAGAAGCCGTGCTTGTTCTCCGAGAACGGCACGCCGCCGACGTTCATCCCGAAGAAGCCGGCGACGATGTTGATCGGCAGCGCGATCACGGTGACGAGCGTCAGCGTGAACAGCGTCCGGTTGTTCTGCTCGTCGAGGCGCGACCCGATCTCTTCCTGCAGCAGCTTGATGCGCTCGTTGAGCCCCGCCAGATCGGCGAGCACCAGCGAGAACTCTTCGGTCGACTCGCGCAGCTCCTGCACGTCTTCCGTATGCAGCCACGCGGGCGGCTTCGCGAGCAGGCGGAAGATCGAACCGGGTTCGGGCGCGAGCATGCGCTGCAGGCGCGTCAGCGTGCGGCGCATCGCGCCGAGCTCGATGCGGCTCGACGTGAGCCGCTGCGACAGGAAGCGATCCTCGATGCGGTCGACGTCGACGCTCGTGCGCCGCATGATCTGGATCAGCAGGTCGGCCTGGTCGCGCAGCAGGTGCACGAGCAGCTCCGCGGGCGAGCGGAACTGCTCGCCGTCGCGCACGCACGCGCGCAGCGTGTCGACCGAGCGCAGCGGCTTGAGCCGCGCGGTCACCATGATGCGCCGCTCGACGTGGACGAACAGCGTCGCGATCTCCGACGGCGTGAGCTCGAGGTTGAACATCACGTCGTTGACGATCGCGCGCAACGCGCCGTCTTCCTGCTCGATGCGCGTCGAGCGCGAGCCTTCGTGCAGGAATTCGAAGAAGCTGTCGGGCAACCCGAGATGCGTGCGCATCCAGCGCTCGCTCGCGCCGTGCGCCAGATTGAAATGCAGCCAGACGAAATCGCCCGATGCGGCCGCGCCGTGCTCGCGGCAGGTGCGCAGCCATGCGGCGGCCGCGTCGGCATCGAGCATCGCGCCGGCGCCGCCCGGATCGAAGCGGAATCCGCACACCATGCCGGACGTGTCGGCGCCGTAAGTCTGTACGATCAGGTCCATCGTGTCGAAGGTGGTGCGGCGCGCGGCGCGCCGCACATCGCGGGTCGCGGGCCCGCGCCGGGAAAAGAAAGGAGACGTATGCCCGACGGGCGTGACGCGCTCGTGACAGTGTCACACGGCATCATACCGGCAGCTTCTCCTGCCCCAAAAACAACGCGCCGCCCAATGGGCGGCGCTGACAAGAAAGACCTCGTGACGCGCGCGGCATGCGTTACTGCCGCGTCTCCGACTGCGCGGCGCTCGGGCACGCGGGGTCCTTGCCCCAGTGGCCGTCGCACACGCGCCAGCGGCACAGCTGATCCTCGAAGAAACCGCGTTCCGAACACGCCTTCACGCGCGACGCCAGCGAGCCGCCGGTCGTTGCCGACGCCTTGGTCGGCACGGCCTGCGCCTTCTCGGCGGCGAGTTTCTTGTCGGCCGGCTTCGTGCGCGCGACGAGCGCGGCGAGCAGGTCGGCATCCGGATCGTCCTTCCCGGCCGCCTTCGCGGTTCGGGTCGGCGTCGCTTCGCGGCGCTTCTTCGCCTGCGCGAGCTCGGCCTGCTGTTCCTTGCGATGCTTGCGGGCTTCGGCCTTCGTGTCGGCCTTCGCCTCGGTTTTCGTGTCGGTCTTGCCGTGAGCGGCGACCTTCGTGCTCTTCGACGCGTCGGCCTTCGCCGTCTTGGTCGTCGCCGCTGCGGCCGCCGCTGTTGCGGCGACGCCAGCTGCCGCCGCCGTGCCCGAGCCATCGTCGGCGCCGTTGGCGAGCGCGCGCGACAGCCGGCTGTTGTCCGCCGCGGAGGCGGCGGAAGCCGATGCGGATGCAACGGTCTGGGACGCCGAGTCGTCGTTGACGATCGTGGCCGGTTGCGCGGCCGATGCGGCGGACGCGCCGTTCTGCGCAACCTGCACGGCGCCGCCGCTGGCCGGCGCGGCCTTGTCCGGCGCAGCCGCCGCGGGTGCCGTCGCGGCCGCCACCGCGACGTGCGGTTCGCCCGACGACTGCTGCATGCGCCACGCGCCCCAGCCGCCGACGGCCACGACCAACGCCACCACGGCGGCGATCGGCGCCTTCAGCGAACGGCGCGGCGGCTCGGCGGGCGGCGTGACACGCCCTTCCAGATCCGCGAGAATGCGCGACTGCCGAGGTCCTCCCTCGCCTGCCGGTTTAGTATCGGACAGCAGGCTGGGCGGAGTTTTCGAATTTGAATTTTCCGGCGCACTCATTCAGCGTCTCATTGAATCCTGGTTTAATTCACCGCGATAATATAGCCCGGCCTCTCGAAGCAGCCTGATTCTAAGAGCAAGCATTGCAAAACACAATCAATTCCAATTTCCGGGGATTTCTTTGATTGCCGTCGCACTCGTCGCCTATTTCACCCTCGCCGTCGCCGTTGCGGCACTGTTGCTTTTACCGGGTATCCGCGCGACCGTTTTCGAATCCGTGGCCCAGTTTCACGGCCGTCTGACGCGCCGTGCGAACGAGCGCGCCGCACGCACGCGCAGTCAAATTGTTAAATCGGCAACCGTGACGCGCGGCGCATTAAGCGACGTGCAAAATTTACTGGTTCGGCGGCGCTTGATGATTATGGTGTCGGCAGGTATTCTTGCGACGCCGCCATTGGTGGCCATTGCGTTACGCGGTCGGCAATTATTTCAGTACGACGACACGGCGCGCGTGCCCGACGAGAAGATCGCCGCGCTGTTGCAGGGCGAACAACTCGTGCCGCCGCCGCCGTTGCCGCCGGAAGTCTTTGCCACGAAGGAAGTCGAACAGATCCGCCCGGCGCTCAAGGATGCAAGCCGCGACTGGAACCTGCTGGACCCGGATTTCCGTACGCGTTTGCTGCTGGTCTACAAGATCATGCACGAACAACATGGCTATGAAATGGCGCTGCTGGAAGGCTACCGGAGCCCGGAACGACAGAACCGGCTCGCGCAGATGGGCACGAACGTGACCAATGCGGCGGCCTTCCAGAGTTATCACCAGTTCGGGTTGGCGGCCGACAACGCATTCCTGCGCGACGGCAAGCTGGTCATTTCCGAGAAAGATCCGTGGGCGATGCGCGGCTACCAGTTGTACGGCCAGGTCGCCGAGCAAGTCGGCCTGACCTGGGGCGGCCGATGGAAAATGATGGATCTCGGGCACGTGGAATACCATAAACCCGGTTTTAAACTGGGACGCGGCAGCTAGTCAGGGCTGCCGGACAAGAAATAATGAGGGCGGCATGGGGCTTTTTAATCACCCGGCAGGAAACGATTTGGGCGGCGCAAACAATCGGGCATTCCGGTGCGCGATTTTTTCCGGCCGCCGCTTCCGTTTTAAATCTCACAGCGTCCTTTCGTTAATGCGCGCGCCTTCTCCGATGCCGCGAGCGCATTGATGCCAGCCTCCTTCACCCCGTTTGACAGCATGGCGACACATCGCGGCGCCACCCTTGCCGCTCGACGCGCCTGCGTCGCCTCACCGAATCGCACCGGAACCCTGAACGTCCTATGCAACGCATCCTCAACGTGCTGACTCATCCGCGTACGCTCTCGATCGTCGGGATCGTCGCGCTAGCGGCCATTCTGTTCATCGTCGCCGACATGCTGCAACTGCCGCTCCTGTGGGCGGCGCTCGCGTTCGCGGCGGTCCTCGCGCTGTGGCTCGTGGTCGCGCTGTGGCGCCGCTGGCGCGTGAAGCGCGCGAACCAGCAGCTCGGCCAGGTGCTGGAAGAGCAGGCGGAAACCGGCAAGATCGCCGCACCGGCCGCCGCGGCGCTCGCGCCGGACGCGAAGACGGCCGACCTCGACGTGCTGCGCACGCGCCTGTCGGATGCGGTGAAGACGATCAAGACGTCGAAGATCGGCCAGGTGTCGGGCGGCTCCGCGCTGTACGAGCTGCCGTGGTACATCGTGATCGGCAACCCGGCCGCGGGCAAGAGCAGCGCCGTGCTCAACTCCGGCCTGCAGTTCCCGTTCGCGGACAAGAACAGCGCCGTGATCCACGGCATCGGCGGCACGCGCAACTGCGACTGGTTCTTCACGACCGAAGGGATCCTGCTCGACACGGCCGGCCGCTATTCGGTGCACGAGGAAGACCGCAGCGAGTGGCTCGGCTTCCTCGGGCTGCTCAAGCGCTACCGTCCGAAGGCGCCGATCAACGGCATCATCGTCACGGCCAGCATCGCCGAACTCACCGGCAACCGCCCCGAATTCGCGATCAACCTCGCGAAGAACCTCCGTCAGCGCGTTCAGGAGCTGACCGAAAAGCTGGAAGTGTTCGCGCCGGTCTACGTGATGTTCACGAAGGCCGACCTGATCACCGGCTTCACCGAATTCTTCAGCAGCAGCGACAAGCACGAGTACGACCGCGTGTGGGGCGCCACCCTGCCCTACGAGCCCGACGACAAGCGCGACGTCGTCGCGCAGTTCGACACGCACTTCGAGGAACTCTACGAAGGGCTGAAGGAAATCAGCGTCGCGCAGCTGTCGCTGTCGCGCGGCAACCAGCTCTCGCCGGGCCAGTTGAGCTTCCCGCTCGAATTCTCGACGATCAAGCCGTCGCTGCGCGCGTTCCTCGCGACACTGTTCGAGAACAACCCGTTCCAGTACAAACCGATCTTCCGCGGCTTCTACTTCACCAGCGCACTGCAGGAAGGCGAAACCAACAGCGCGGCCGCGCAGCGCATCGCGCACCGCTTCGGCCTCGACGGCAGCGCGCTGCCGAAACCGCACAGCGCGTTCTCGAAGAACGGCTTCTTCCTGCGCGACCTGTTCTCGAAGGTGATCTTCGCCGACCGCCAGACGGTGCGCCAGTTCGCGAGCCCGACCAAGACGCGGCTGCGCTACGCGACCTTCTTCGGCTTCGTCGCGGCGCTCGCGCTGGCGTTGGGCGGCTGGACCTGGTCGACCATCGGCAACCAGCAACTCGTCGCGAACGTGCAGGCCGACCTCGACAACGTCACGCGCCTGCAGCAGGGCCGCAACGACCTGCAGTCGCGCCTGCAGGCGATGGACATCATCGAGGACCGGATCGAGCAGCTCGAACAGTTCCGCCGCGACAAGCCGCTGTCGGTGTCGCTCGGCCTGTACCAGGGCGACCGTCTCGAGCAGCACCTGCTGACCGAGTACTACAACGGCGTGCGCCAGATCCTGCTGGCCCCGGTGTCGCAGAACCTCGCGTCGTTCATGAAGGACGTGAACGCGCGCCCCGAGCAGCTCGTGCCGATGACGCGCCCGCCCGAATCGGGCGCCGTGCAGGGCGGCACGCTGCCGGTCTCGACGAACGCGGCAGGCGCCGCGCCGCAAGCCGGCGCCGTGCTGGCCGCATCCGGCACCGCGCCGGCCGCCGCCCCGCAACAGGCGGCCGCGCCGCAGGGCGGCCTCTACAGCGACGCGTCGCCGACCAACGTGCAGGACGCATACAACGCGCTGAAGACCTACCTGATGCTGTCCGACAAGCGTCACGTCGAACAGGCGCACCTGACCGACCAGCTCGCCCGCTTCTGGCGCGGCTGGCTCGAGACGAATCGCGGCAACATGCCGCGCGACGAGATGATCCGGAGCGCCGAGCGCATGATCTCGTTCTACCTGTCGCGCGTGAACGACGACGACTGGCCGATGATCGACGCGAACCTCGCGCTCGTCGACCAGACCCGCGAGAACCTGCGCCGCGTCGTGCGCGGCATGCCGGCCCGCCAGCGCGTCTACGAGGAAATCAAGGCTCGCGCGTCGACCCGCTTCGCGCCGATGACCATCGCGCGCATCGTCGGCGACGGCAACCAGGGGCTCGTGGCAGGCAGCTACGCGATTCCGGGCACGTTCACGCGCGAAGCGTGGTTCGACTACGTGCAGCCGGCGATCCGCGATGCGGCGACCAAGGAGCTGCAGGCGAAGGACTGGGTGCTCAACACGTCGACGCAGGACGACTTGACGCTCGAGGGCAGCCCCGAGCAGATCCAGAAGACGCTCGTCGGCATGTACAAGACCGAGTACGCGCAGCACTGGCAGAAGTTCATGCAGGGCATCGCGGTACAGGGCTTCACCAGCTTCGGCCAGGCCGTCGACGGGATGAACCGCCTCGGCGACCCGCAGGACTCGCCGATCCGCAAGATCCTCGAGACCGCATACGACCAGACGTCGTGGGACAACCCGTCGCTCGCGAACGTGACGATCAAGAAGGCGCAGACGGGCGTCGTGAACTGGGTCAAGCAACTGTTCACGCGCTCGCAGGCCGGCCAGATGGCGGCAGCCAACATCGACATCAACGGCAATCCGGCCGAGGTGCCGATGGGCCCGATCGGCCAGGAATTCGTCGGGCTCGCGCGGATCGTCGCGACGCATGACGGCACGTCGATGCTCAAGGGCTACATGGAGTCGCTGTCGAAGGTCCGCACGCGCTTCAACGTGATCAAGAACCAGGGCGACCCGGGGCCGGGCGCGCGCCAGCTGATGCAGCAGACGCTCGACGGCAACGGTTCGGAACTCGCCGATTCGCTCAAGCTCGTCGACGAGCAGATGCTGACGGGCCTGACCGATTCGCAACGCAAGTCGCTGCGCCCGCTGCTGGTGCGGCCGCTGATGCAGGCGTTCGCGGTCGTGATCCAGCCGGCCAGCGCCGAAGTCAACAAGGTGTGGAACGCGCAGGTCTACCAGCCGTTCCAGAGCTCGCTCGCGACCAAGTACCCGTTCGCGGCGAACGCGAAGGTCGAGGCCGGCGCCGGCGAGATCGCGCAGGTGTTCGGTCCGGACGGCTCGATCGCGAAGTTCGTCGGCACGACGCTCGGGCCGCTCGCGGTGCGCCGCGGCGACACGCTCGCCGCCCGCACGTGGGGCGACATGGGCATCGGACTCACGCCGGACTTCACGAACGGCTTCGCACGCTGGGTCGCGCCGCTCGCGGGCGGCGCCGCCGGCAGCGCGGCCGCGTCGGCCGAACCGCAGACCGTGTTCCAGATCCTGCCGCAACCGAGCACGGGCACGACGGAATACACGATCGCGATCGACGGCCAGCAGCTGCGCTACCGCAACACGCCGCCGCAGTGGACCAACTTCGTGTGGCCGAACCCGCAGGGCGCGCCGGGCGCGACGCTGTCCGCGACGACCTTCGACGGCCGCACGGTGCAGCTCGTCAACGAGCCGGGCCGCTACGGTCTCGAGAAGCTGATCAACTCGGCGCAGCGCAAGCGCCGTCCGGACGGCACCTTCGACCTGACGTGGGCACAGGGCAGCGTGAACGTGTCGGTGACGATGCGCATCATCAGCACGTCGCAACCGTCGGCCGGTGGCGGCGACCAGCCGCAGCAGCAGAGCCTGCGCGGCCTGCAGCTGCCGTCGTCGGTCGCCGACGCGAGCGCGGGCGCCGCGCAGAACGCGACGCAAGCCGGCACCGGCACGCCGGGCGCCGCGCCGGCCGTCGCGGCCGCCAACGCAACGAATGCACAGAGGGCGCAATGACGCAAACCGTACAGGCGCAAATCGCCTACTTCGGCAAGATTCCGTCGCGCGGCGACTTCGTGAAGAGCGCGCACAATCCGCAACTGCTGCAGACGCTCGATCGCTGGATCGCGCAGGCGCTGGAGTTGCTCGCGGAAGATCCGCGCTGGAAGATCGTCTACGAGGACGCGAAGCCGATGCATTTCGCGTTCCTCGGCTCGCGCAGCAAGCTCGCGATCGCGGGCCACATGGTCGCGAGCCACGACGTGTCGATGCGCCGCTTCCCGTTCCTCGGCGCGACCGCGCTCGAGGTCGACCGGCCGCTCGCGTTCCTCGCGCGCAGCCCGCTCGCGTTCGCGCGGCTGTGGTCGCGCGTCGCCGCGCAGATCCCGCCGCTGCTCGGCAAGGACGAGCCGCCCGGCGCGCTGCAGGCGCTCGGCGACACGCAGGTGCCGATCGACATCGGCGGCCCCGGCACGTCGCATGACGGCACCTTCAACGATTTCGTCGAACACCAGACGCTGTACGGCCTGCAGGAGATGCTGCTCGAAAGCGGTCATCCGGTGCGGCTGCGCGGCGCGATGCTCGCGCTCGGCTCGCTGCTGCGCCCGGTAATGCAGAGCGGCTCGTCGCACATCGAGCGCGGCCTCACGCTGCCGCTGCCGGTCGACCCGTTCTACCGCAGCCTCGTCGCCGCGTTCTGGCTCGAACTGATCGCGCCGTTCGTCGCGCAGGCCGACTTCGAGCTCGCGATCTTCATCGGCACGATCGCCGAACGCGAACGGCTCGTCATCGGCTTCAACGGCGCGTCGGCGAAGACGCTGCTGAGCGTCGTCGACCCGCAGACCTACGCCGCCCACAACATCGACATCGACGATCCCGAGTGGATCGACGCCCATGCGCAAAACGATCATCAGATCAGCAAGCTCGTCAGCTACCTCGAACAACCGCAACTCTCGCTGCGCGTCGCCATCGACGCGTTCCGCGAAGCGTTCATCGGAGGCTGACGGCATGCATCGCACGATTCAGGTCCGGCGCGCGCGCCTGTCGGCCGCCGTCTCGCCCACCCTCGCCGCGCTGTTCGCGGCCGGCCTCGTCGCGAGCGGCGCGGCCTTCGCGCAGAACACGGGCGCGACCGTCACGCCGGTCGGCAACGGCACGGTCGCGACGACCGCGCTGCCGCAGGCGAACCCGAACGCCGGCGGCGCGTCCGGCACGGTGGTGCACGGCACCGCCGGCACGATCGCGCCGCCGCCCGCGAACGCGACGCCCGGCCAGGTGGTGGTCGGCGGCAAGGTGCCCGACGAGGCGACCAAGGCCGCCGTGCTGCAGAAGCTGCGCGATACCTACGGCGCGACGAACGTCGTCGACCAGGTCGAAGTGGGCGACGTCGCGACGCCGCCGAACTGGAGCGCGAACGTGCAGAAGCTGCTCGGCGCGCAGCTCAAGCAGATCAGCAAGGGCCAGTTGAAGATCAACGGCACGCAGATCGAGATGAAGGGCGAGGTGCACAACGAGGCGCAGCGCCAGCAGCTCGCGAGCGACATGGCGAACACGCTGAACCCGACGTACACGATCAAGAACGGGCTGCGCGTGTCGGCGTCCGAACAGGGCGTGCTCGACCAGACGCTCGCGAACCGGACGATCGAGTTCGAGACCGGCAGCGCGACGCTGACGCCGCAGGGCAAGCTGATCCTCGACCAGATGGCGGCCGCGCTGGCGAAGATGCAGAACCGCACGGTCGACATCATCGGCCACACCGACAACTCGGGGAACCGGACGTCGAACATCGCGCTGAGCCAGGCGCGCGCGGATGCGGTGAAGGGGTATCTGATCACGAAGAGCATTCCGCCGCAGCAGATGACGACGACGGGGGTGGGCCCGGATCAGCCTATTGCGCCGAATGATACGGCGGATGGCAGGGCTAGGAATCGGCGGATCGAGTTCCGGGTGGGGCAGTGAACGAGGGCGGCGATTGTGCGGGCCCGTGTTCGACGCTTGACGATGGACATGAACGTTGCATTGCGCGCCGGCCGGGTCTTGCCTGATTTTGGCGATCTGCCGGCCGGTCGCGAATGAGATCACGGGCCACTCGACTGGACGCGCGCAATGCGTACGGTCGAATCCCGGGATCGGGCAGCGGGTTGCGGGGGGCTTGGGGGCAGCCACCACCTTGTGAGGGCGACCTCAGCCGCCGCTCACCATGCGCTACGGCGCGTTCCCACGCAGACGGACAACGCCCGGCGACTGCTCGAAATCCTGGATCGACATATCGAGCTGCGACGGCGGTCCATCCGCCACACCCAGTGAATAAACGTCGTCGATCAACCAAGCGTCGCCTTCCTTGACGAGGATGACGTCCGAGCGCCCCACCGAATAAGGCTTGCGGGCGCCCTTCACCATCTCGGACCAGTCGACACGGACTCGGACGCGCGATGGATCCGCGGCCAGTATCCTCACGGGACGCGTCACCTTCATTCGCACGTCGTTGCCATAGTTCGATGGATCGCTGTCGATCTCGGAGTCGGACAAGCGTACGTCGAGCATTCCAGTCACCTTGTCGGAATCGACGCACGTTCTTTTCATCAGCGCAAACAGTGCATGAGAAAAGACCGTCTTGAATGTCCTCGTATACTGCGCGTCGCGATACGCGCGGTGATGCACGCGGGGGTCCAGCGGCATGCCGTTGTCGTCGGTACGGCTGAAACGGCACGACGCGTCAGCGTGTGACAGTGAGTAGTATTGCTTGACGGTCGCCTCGATCTGCGCGGCGTCCGCCGCTGCAACGCGAGCCACCTGAGCCTCCGATGCCGCGCCCCAGGCCAGCATCGATATCGACAGGAACAACGACGCACGCAGTTTCAATTACTGAACTCCTTAACATACTTATCGAAATCGGCCTTGAGTTGCGCCATTGTGTAGCCTTGATCTTGACTCGTGCCAGGCATACATGCCCATTCGTTGCGCAGCAATGCTACGGCTTTCTCGATCTCGCCCGTTCTGACGTAACCAAGAGCCGTGGGTTGCGGCTGACCGCTCTTGTCGAAGCGGCCAGGACGCCCCTCCATTAAAAACACCGCGTAGCGATCCTGGGTAGCGGGCTGAAAGTCGGCAGGCAAAGCACCCTGCTCCGGTCGCTGCCCGGCGAGCCATGCAGCTTTAGTCATCTGATACGCGCCTTGATGATGCGCGCCATCTGGGTACGTCGACAAATCCTTGAGCGCACCTGACAGCGTGTATACGCCCTGGGACGCGTAATACGTCTTCGCGTCCCCAGCCAGTTCAAGGAACGTCTTCGCTTCCCGGCTGCGGATGATCTTCAGGAATGCCTTCATGCGCGCAAGCGGCAGCGGGTCACTGAAGCCTTGTTTCCTGTAGATTCCAATCGGTTCATAAAAGTGCCGGGTCTTACCAGGACCAGCACCACTGACACATAGATAATTGCGCTTGAAATCGCTGACATAATAGTGATACGTACGGATGTCGATATGACCTGGTTGGCCTTTCCCGTCGGCGGTTTCAGCATCGCCCATCACGTGGTATACGATCACGTCGCCGGGCAACGCCCAACGCGCGTCGGGCAATTGGCTCGTAACATTGACGAAACCCTGCGACTCCAGAAATGCTCCGGCCACCTTCGCATAGCTGCCGCCTGCTCCGGCAAACGTACCGTTCTTTTCGCGGACGAATTTGATCGCGTTTGCTTTCCAGAGCGCGACCTTAACGTACATGTAGCACTGACCACGCGACTTCTTCGTTTCCTTGGTTCCATACTGGATTGTGCCGTCTGCAATCTGCTTGAGGTTCACGACCGTGGACGACGATGGCATCGCATATGTCGTCTGCTCCTCAGCGATGTCGCTCATCTTCTTTGCGACTGCGCCAAGATCGACCTTTGCGGCTTGCTCAGAAGCGGTCGAAGAAGCGGACGCTGCGGGCCTCGCTGAGCCTGCCGATTTTCCCGCGACTGGGTTCGTATCCATCCCGAGCCAGTTCTCTATGAAATGCCAAGCAGCATTGATCTTATGCCCGGCCCAATCGCTCCACGTCTCTTCCGGCTGCGCCTGTGGATGTCCGACCGAATCTCGCTTTGTCGCAACGGTCGACGCAGTGGGTGTCCTGCCGGCCCCTCCCTTCGTTCCGGCCGGCTTAGCCATCGATGTCCTCGTACTCGTCGACGGCTTACTCACTGGCGTCGGCTGAGTGGCGGAGGCCGTCCGCGTAGACGATGTGTTCGCCGCCCCTGACGACATTCCCGGCGATTGAGTGGGCGCGGGGCTCGCAGCAGTACCGGTGGATTGCGCAGCTGTCGCATCCATCGACGAAGTCGACGCACCTACGGGAGGTGGGGAGGTTGCCGCGCCGTCCGACGCAGCTGAGGCAGTCGAGACCGGTGTCTTTTGCAGCGTACCTCCACCGGCATCGTCTGCATACGCGGGATGAGCTTCCACACCGCCATCATCCACTTGGGTTTGCGATGGAGGCTCCTTGTGCACATCGTCCTCCGCCCCGCCATGCAACTGGGTCGACGTCTTGAGGAGCATACTCGGGCTCATCATCGTGATCGTACTGTCCACGCTAGGAACCGTGAAACCCGCCACCTGCTTATAAGCGCCGGCGTCCGTCTTGACTGAGATGGAGCAATCTGCGCCGGGTGCATAAATGCTGACTGGTGCCGCCAGTCCATCAGAGTCGGTTACGCCATCGACGATGATACTTCCCGACTGCAGTCGATATCTCAATCCATCAATTGGGCTACCGTCAAGGCCAATGAAACGGCATTCGATTTTTGGCAAAGTGACTGCATCAGCCTGTTCCGTCTGCTGTTCACTCGTCTTGCTGTTTGCATCCCCCTTATCTACGCCATCCAAAGCACTTTGCGCAGCCGGGATGCTCTGGACAGCTTGATCGATCGGCGTATTCTGGTCGGCCGCAGGCGGCACCGACGAGACCGCGGAAGATTCGGTCATTTGTTCCTGCTGATGCGCCGGCCCAGCCTCTACAGCATTGGAGTCAAATGGCATTGCCTCCGTTACACCCATGTCATTGGGGGCATTTGCCTTCACATCGTCGATATTGTCCCCTTGCTCGCTCGGCGGGAACAGTCGCGTTGGTGCGTCGTCAGAATTGGTCGCCATTGTCTGCAATCCTTAAACCTGTGTCGTGTCGTCGTGTTCGGCGAAGTGGGCCGAGTCGATAAACATTCGCCACGGGTCATCGCCCACATACAGCTTCAAGTTCGATTCGTTTCGAGTAAAAACACGGCTCGTCATGCCGTTCGAATCCAACAATCCACTACTCACGACTGCGCCTGATTCATCCTTGAATGCGTAAGGTACACGCCCGAGCGGAATGCCGAATTCCTGACCCAACATCCGCTTGACTTCAACGCGCTGGCTATACACCTGTGGCGTCACCAACACTGGAAGAGCAGGCAGCGTATACGGCATGCTCGTCGGCCCGGCGAACTGGTGCTGCGCGCCCTTGAAATCGATCTTCCCCGGCGCGTGAATCTCGATGTTGCCGCCCTTGATCCGGATATACGCGCCGCCCGAGGTCAGCAGGATTTCCTGCTTGGCGGCCACGTCGACGTTCTCGGTCGCCGCCAGCATCTTCAGCGTCCTCTGCGCGGTAAGCTCGACATTGTCCGCGTGCGCCTGGACCTCGACCTTGCCCTTCCCGGCAAACAGCTTCATCCCGGCGTTCTGCGCGAACAGGCTGATGCGATCCCGGATGCCGGCGATCAGCGATTTCCCACTGGTCACGAACGTGCTTTGCCCGCTGACGATATTGGTCTGCTGCTCGCTCGCCAGATGCACCGACTGCTGCGAAGCCATCCCGATCCCCGCCGGGCTCGCGAACAGCATCACGGGTTCCTTGAACGCATTGGCAT
>NZ_JACFYV010000439.1:0-923 GCF_016759955.1 Burkholderia sp. KCJ3K979 | reverse complement strand
TGCAATACGACGTTCGCGCTGTGCGCGATGCTCGAAGGCGACTACGAGATCTACATGGTCGCCGACGCATCGGGCGGCACGACGCAGGCCGCGCACGATATCGCGATGCAGCGCATGGTCCAGGCCGGCGTCGTGCCGGTCACGTGGCAGCAGGTCCTGCTCGAATGGCAACGCGACTGGGCACGCCGCGAGACGTATGACGCGGTGATGGCGATCGCGAAGGAGCATTCGGGCGCCTACGGGATGGGCGTGGACTACGCGTACACGATGCTCCACAAGGCACCGCAGCGCACCGCGACGCCGCACGAGTCGATTGCGCCCGTTCCGGCGAAGTAAGCGCGGACGACCGGCAACCGCCGATGCCGGTGCGGCGGGTTCGAGGTGAACGCGTCGCACGGGCTCCCTTGCCGCGGGCGGCGGACGTGACGAAACACGAATATTGCCCGCGGCATGCGGGCCGAAACACAGCCCCCTGCATTTGAAATTGTCCGGGAGATTTATTGCATGGAACCCTATCTGGTTTCCCTTGGCGCGGGTGTGCTGATCGGTGTGATTTACAGCGCCATCAAGGTTCGCTCTCCCGCACCGCCGCTGATTGCGCTGGTCGGGTTGCTCGGCATGCTGATCGGCGCGCAAGCCTTACCCCCCGTGAAACAACTCTTTGGCTTCTGATCAACAAGAGGTGATGCATATGACCGCAACCGTGACCCAACCGGATCTGATCCTGCATAACGGACGATTCACGACGCTCGATCGCGCGAACCCCGTCGCGACGGCGGTCGCGATTGCCGCCGGACGCTTCGTCGCGGTCGGCAGCGAAGCGGACGTGATGCCGCTCGCGGGCCGCGCGACGAAGGTGGTCGATCTCGGCGGCCGCGGCGTGCTGCCGGGTCTGATCGACAACCACTGCCACGTGATTCGTG
>NZ_JACFYV010000438.1:0-947 GCF_016759955.1 Burkholderia sp. KCJ3K979 | reverse complement strand
GTGCTGCTGCTTGCCGCGCTCGCGATCGTTCGCATCGTGCTCGTGCAGCGTGCCGAGCGCGGCAAGCAGCAGCACGCCGACCGATCCGAGCACCAGCGCAAGCGCGCCTAAACGGTTTGCATCCATCCATTCACCTCAGCCGCGCGAGCCGGAACAGCCAGAAACCGCCGATCGCCTGCAGCGCGAACGCCAGGTAAACCAGCTGACGTCCGGCATCGTCGTTCCACATCGCCGTGAAATAGCGCGGGCTCGTGGCAATGACGAAGCTGCCGACCGCGATCGGCAACAGTGCCAGCACCCATGCGGACAGCCGGGTCTCGGCCGACATCGCGGACAGTTCGCGCTCCGCTTGCTCGAGATCGCGCATGAAGGTCGACATCCGGTCGAGCATCACGTCCGCCCGTCCGCCATAGCGCACCGACAGACGCAGCACCGCGCCGACCAGTTCGAATTCGCGAATACGGTACGTGTGCGCGATGTGCAGCATCGCGCGATCGATGTCGACGCCGGAGCGCAGCATTCGCGACACGTCGTCGAGGCAGCGGCGCAGCGGCATTTCGGCCGTCTGAAGCGCCGACTGGAACGCCGCCGGCACGCTGTTCCCGAGCGTCACGAGCCGTACGATCCCGTCGAGAAACGACGGCAACTGACGGACGATCTTCAGGCGGCGCCGGCTGATGCGTGACGTGATCCACAGCACGACCAACACACTGCCCGCGACGAGCGCGGCCGCCGCGGCGAGCACGCCGCCGGCCATGCCGGCCCACAGCGCGAGCAGCACGACGATCGCCAGCGACAGCACGAGGCCGGCGCGGACTTCATCGAGGCCCGCACGGTCGGACAGCACGGTCCATGCGTTGAACGCCGACGCACGCCAGCGCGCGAACCCTTGTTCGGGCTCCTGCGGGTTCGCCGTACCGGCCGCCGGGGCGCGCGCGGTGCGTGTA
>NZ_JACFYV010000437.1:0-1041 GCF_016759955.1 Burkholderia sp. KCJ3K979 | reverse complement strand
TGTGAAGCGTCAAGAGGTTGTTTCTCGACGCGGGAAGTCTGGCCATCGGCGCAACGCCGCCGATGGCGCTATGGGCACGATGCCAGTTGTAGTGGTGCTGCCAACTCGCCAAGGCTTCGATGCGATGGGCCGAGCTCTGGTATGTCCATGCGTAGGCCCATTCGCGTAACGCTGACTGGATGAAGCGTTCGGCCTTGCCGTTGGTCTGCGGACGATACGCCCGCGTAAATTTGTGCCGGATACCCAATTCCTGACAGGCTCGCGCAAACTCGTGTGAGCGAAACGCCGAACCGTTGTCGGTTAGCAAGCGATGCACACGCACGCCGAGTCCGGCGTACCAAGCCACTGCATCGCGCAGGAACTGCACGGCACTGCGTTTCGTCTCGTCCGGATGCATTGCCGTGTAGGCAATCCGGGCGTGATCGTCCACTGCGACGAACAGGTACTCCCAGCCAACGCCGTCCACTGTATCGCGCCGATTGCCGGTGACACGATGGCCAGGACGCGCGATACGGCCAAGCTTCTTGATGTCGATGTGCAGCAAATCGCCCGGCGCCTCGTGCTCGTAGCGCTGAACCGGTTCACGCGGTTGCAGGTCGCTCAACCGAGACAGTCCGGCACGCACCAGCACCCGACTGACGGTCGAGGCCGACACTCCCACCTGTCGAGCGATCTGACGTTGCAGCAAGCGCTGCTGGCGCAATTCCACGATCAGTAAGGCAGTCGACGGGGCGATGGCGCGTGGAGAGCGAGCCGGTCGAGAAGAAGCGTCAGCCAGCGCAACAGCACCGCCGGCTAGGTAGCGTCCAAGCCATTTGCGCACAGTCGGTGCTGTCACGCCGTGATCGGCCGCCGCTTGCGACACGCTCGAACCGGATTCGGTGATCTCCTGAACCATCTCAAGTCGACGTGCGAAAGTGAGTCGGGCATTCTTATGGGTGTTCATCCGGCTGGGTTCCTGGAAGGTTGGGTGTTTGGCGACTTCCAGTCTCCCAGACTCAGTCCGGATGAACCATCGATACAACCTATTGAAGCTTCACA
>NZ_JACFYV010000436.1:0-1062 GCF_016759955.1 Burkholderia sp. KCJ3K979 | reverse complement strand
CCGCCCCCGCCGATCGTCGCGACGCGCTCGCTCGACCGCACCCAGATCCACGCGCTGCTCGACAGCGAGGTCGCGCGCCGCAACGGCAAGGTCGTCGGCCGCGCGGTCGACATGGTGGTCGACGCGAGCGGCAAGCCGCGCGAGATGATCGTCAACCTGCAAGGCTTCATGGGCATCGGCGACCGCAAGGTCATCTTCCCGTGGAACGTGTTCCGCTTCACGCCGGGCGGCAAACAGGAGCCGATCGTGCTCGACGTGCCGTCGGGCGACCTGCCGCCGGCCGCGCGACCGAAGGCCGTGCCGCTGTCGGGCTCGGCCGCGGCGTCGCCGGCGACGCGACTGCCGATGCTCGACAGCGACGTCGAGCGCCCGAACGGCACGAAGATCGGCCGCATCGTCGACGTGCTGATCGACCGCGGCGCCCAGCCGCAGGCCGTCGTGCTCGACCTCGGCGGGCTCGTCAATACCGACCGCCGCTCGATCGCCGCGAGCTGGGGCGCGCTGCGCTTCGTCACGCGCGACAAGGCGCTGCACCCGCAGCTCGACCTGAACGACGCCCAGATCAAGGCCTCCCCGCCGTACGCGGCCGACAAGCCGATCGTGGCGGTCTTCCCGCCCGTTGCCCCGGCCGCACCGGCCTCGTCTGCGAGTGCTACCCGATGACGATCAAGCATTCCGTCAGCGTGCGCAGTCTCCGGGCCCTCGACTGGCTCAACTTTTTCGTTGCAAACGTTCAAACCGGGTTCGGTCCGTTCATCGCGTCCTACCTCGCGTCGCACAAGTGGACGCAGGGCGAGATCGGCATGGTGTTGTCGATCGGCACGATCAGCGCGATGGTCAGCCAGGTGCCGGGCGGCGCGGCCGTCGATGCGCTGAAGAACAAGAAAGGCGCGGCCGCGTGGGCGATCGCGGCCATCATCCTGTCCGCGGTCCTGCTCGCGTCCAGCCCGACGATCGTGCCGGTGATCGCCGCCGAGGTGTTCCACGGCTTTGCAAGCTGCATGCTGGTGCCGGCGATGGCCGCGATCTCGTTCTCGCTCGTCGGCCGCGCCGACCTCGGCG
>NZ_JACFYV010000435.1:0-1126 GCF_016759955.1 Burkholderia sp. KCJ3K979 | reverse complement strand
GGTGGGACTAGAGTGGTTGCGTCGCGGGGCGCCGAGTGACTGCAAAATGCCAAGGTGGCCACGCGCAACGTCGCGCCGTTCGAGGCGGCAGGCCTGCGTGTGATCGACCCTTGGGCCGCCTGACGCCGGGTTGGCCACCGTCACGTTGTTACCGGCGCCGAAAATGACGACGCGCCGTGCAAGCCGGCGCGTTGGGTGCGTGATGTCTGCGCGTGGCCCTTGAACTGACGCACTCTCGCGTTCAGGCGCGCGACACCGGCTGCAGGTTAGTCGATCCCGTGAAACACCGCGTCTTCCGGCCCGAGGTACGCCGGCGGTCGCCACGTCGCGTCGCGCATCGAGTGCTGGACGAGATTCTCGACACCCAGCAGTATCGCGAAGATCGCCATCCGCACCGGAATGCCGTTGTCGGTCTGCCGGAAGATCGCGAGACGCGGGTCGCGGTTCAGGTCGACCGACAGGTCGTTCGCACCGGGCCGGCTGTCGCGCGGCAGCGGGTGCATGATCAGCGTGTCGGGCTTGCATACCGAGTCGACCAGCGCCTGGTTGATCTGAAAATCCGGCGTATAGCCTTCGAACGACTCGTCGGTGAAGCGCTCCTTCTGAATTCGCGTCGCGTAGACCACATCCGCGCCGCGCAGCCCGGTCGCGAGGTCGTTGGTCTGCTCGACCACGTGGCCGTTCGTCGCGATCTGCTCGACGATGTACGTCGGCATCTCGAGCGTCGGCGGCGACACGAGCGTGAACTTCAGCCCGCGGTACAGTGCGAGCAGCTTGACGAGCGAGTGCACGGTGCGGCCGTATTTCAGGTCGCCGACCAGCGCGATGTGCGCGCCGTCGACGATCTTGCCGAGTCGCGAAAACTCGCGCTGGATCGTATAGAGGTCGAGCAGCGCCTGGCTCGGGTGCTCGCCGGGGCCGTCGCCGCCGTTGATCACCGGCAGGTTGGTCGCGCGCGCGAATTCGGCCACCGAGCCTTTTTCCGGATGGCGGATCACGAGCGCGTCGACGTAGCCGGCCATCACGCGGCTCGTGTCGTAGATCGATTCGCCCTTGGCCATCGAAGAGAACGTGAACCCCGTCGTGTCGCACACCGAGCCGCCGAGCCGGCAGAAGGCCGCGCCGA
>NZ_JACFYV010000434.1:0-1132 GCF_016759955.1 Burkholderia sp. KCJ3K979 | reverse complement strand
GCGTGACGGATATCGTCCTGCAGGCTGGGCCAGCTCGTCATCGTCTTGCCCTCGACCAGCCCGGCCGACACGAGGAGCCACCCGCCGTGGCAGATCGCCGCGACCGGCTTGCCGGCGCCGACGGCCGCCGTCACGAATTCGCGCGCGGCCGGCACCATCCGGATCGCATCGCCGTTGATGACCCCGCCCGGCAGCACGACCGCGTCGTAGTCGCCTTCGCGTGCATCGTCGAACGTGCGGTCGACCTTCACGCGCTCGCCCTTGTCGACGTGCCGGAAACCCTGGATTTCGCCCGGCTGCTGAGAAATCACGTCCACCTGCGCGCCTTCGGCCGCGAGCGCGCGCTGCGGTTCAACGAGTTCGGCTTCCTCGAAACCGTCGACCGCGAGAATCGCTACCTTGCAATAATCCAGCTTGCCGCTCATGGATGCCTCCGTGGAAAGGGACAGGAACAAGGCACACGTCGCGTCGTGCCGTGCCGATCTCGCAGCAAGCGCCGTTCCGGCCGCGCAGGCCGTTGCCTGCCGGCGCGGTCGTGCTCGTGCGCGTTCCCGTAACCGGGGAACGACCCGCGATCGAAATTGATCGTCGGCCCCTCGGCCGCTTGGCGGGCGCCCGGCTGCAAAGATTTCAACGGGATGTAATGCGACGCCGTGCGCCGATCCCGCGCGATTACTGCAGATGACGCACGGCGTCGAGCATCGCGTCGGTCAGCTCGACCGTCAGCGTCAGGTTCTCGTCGGTATCGGGCAACTGTTCCAGCGTCTGCTGCACGGCGTCGTGCAGCATCGCGTGAACGCGCATCCGCGCGCCTTCGTCCAGATCCGCGTAGCGTTCCATCGTCGAGCATTCGAGCGCGAGCACGACCGAATGGCGGGCCGCCTCGGGCGGCGCCTCGATGGGGTTCGCCCACGCCGCATGGAACATGACCCTGCCCGTTTCGACGTCCACATGGACCGTCGTGTCGAGATCGTCCGTGTCGCTTGCGTCGCCGTCGAGCTCGTCGTTGTCCACCAAAATCCGGGAATTCGATTGCATGATGTCCTCCTGCGTGGCGGCGGCGCGCCCGTCCCGGGAAACCGCGCCGCCATCGCGCCATGCCGGCCGCGCCGGCACGACACCGTCAATAACC
>NZ_JACFYV010000433.1:0-1151 GCF_016759955.1 Burkholderia sp. KCJ3K979 | reverse complement strand
GTTGCGCGTCGGCCATGTAGTGCTGGATCTCGTCCAGCGAATCGTCGTCGAAGCACCATTCGATCGGGCCGGACGCGACCTCCTGGATGCGCGTCTCCGGCGGCTTGCCGGCCGAGATCGCGCGCACCGCGAGATCTCGGTCCGTCACCATCCCGACCAGCCGGTTGTTGTCGCACACGGGCAGCGCGCCGATGTCGTAGCGCTCCATCAGTTGAGCGGCGTGACGGATCGAGTCGGTCGGTGCGATCCGCACGACGTCCTGCGACATGATTTCGTTGACGCGATGCATGAATTTCTCCTTGCGGGTTGAGGGTGAAGCAATGTGCCGATGCGGCTGCCGTGTTCCAGCAAACCGCATGCCGTCCAGGCGCGGCTCGTGTCGTCACTTCTCGTCGCGTTTGCGTTTGTCCTCCCACGGCCCGTCGTCGTGCGTGCCGGGCGGCGTGTCGGGCTCGATGCGCGTGACGCCGCCGGTCGCGGGCGGGTCGCTGGCCGGAAACGTGTCCTCGAGCTGCTTGTCGATATGACGTTCCGAATGGCGCGTATGGGTGCGGTCCTGGTCCTTCAGCGGCGGCTGCGCGTCGGGCTGCCGCTCGTGCGCCGGTGCGTCGTGGCCGTGCCGGGTCGAATCCTTCATCGCGGTGCTCCGTATCGGTGACGAGGAACCGCCTGTGCCGCAACCTGCGTTCCCGGCCCGCGCGCCCGGCACGCGACTTGCCGCTGCAACGGCGACGACCAGGACGACGACCATGACGACGCGCTCGCGGCGGGAACGACCGCCGCGACCACATCACGCGGGAGGCACGACGATGATTCCGAAACGACGACCAGGGGTGCGCTACGAGATCAACGTATGCGGCGGCGGATTCGATTCGGTGAAAAGCCATTTCGATACGTGGAAGCACGAGCCGCTGATCTACCGGCCCGAGCGCCGGATGTTCGAAGGCAAGGCCGACGTGCGGCCGCTCGGCGACGAGACGTTCGGCGCGACCGAGCCCGCGCGCTTCGCGCTGCAGCGGGCGTGCGAGCCGTCGGACCCGTATGCGCTCGCTGCACGCGTGCGGGACGACGGCCGCGAGCTGTGGCTCGTGATGGCCGCGTACGACGCGTAGCCCGCGCGCTTGCAAGATTTGCAGCGAACGGTGTAGCGA
>NZ_JACFYV010000432.1:0-1190 GCF_016759955.1 Burkholderia sp. KCJ3K979 | reverse complement strand
GCGCTTGTATGTTCAGTACTGACCAGTACGGTAAAGTCTGGTGGTAGCCAGACGAGACCGTGCAGTTTGCCCCGCGCTTGGGTGTTGGAGCCCGTGACTGAGTACAAAACGCACGGTTGCCGTGCTGGTCTTCCTGAAGCCCGAACGGTTACGCGCGCCATTTACATCGAGTGCGCATGTACAAGCATGGGATCCGAAGATCATGTCTGCTCCTTCTGCCGTAACGGTCGGCATTGACGTCGCAAAAGCTCACGTCGATGTTTCCGTACTGGGTGCCAATCTGGACATCCGTCGATTCAACAACGATGCCGAGGGCCACTCGGCCCTGGCTGTTGCCCTTCAGCCGCTGAACGTGCAGTTGGTCGTGATGGAGGCGACCGGTGGCTACGAGACCGAGCTGGCGTGCGCCTTGCAAGGTGCGGGTTTGCCGGTCGCTGTCGTCAACCCTCGGCAAGCACGCGATTTTGCCCGCTCGATGGGACGTCTGGCCAAAACCGACGCCATCGACGCACGTATGCTTGCCGAACTGGCTTCCGTGCTACTGCGTCGGGACGATCTGTCCCGCTTGCTACGTCCCGTTCCCGACGAGCGGCAGCAGTGGCTGGCTGCACTGGTGACCCGACGGCGCCAACTACTCACCATGCTCCTTTCGGAGCGACAGCGGCTCCAGATCACGCCGGTTGGTCTGCATCCAAGTCTGCTGGCTATCATTGCCGCCATCCAGGCACAACTCGATGACATCGACGCTCAGATGGTCGCTCATGTACGCCAGCACTTCGGTGAACTCGACCGCCTGTTGCAGTCCACACATGGAATTGGCCCGGTATCCAGCGCCTGCCTGATCGCAGAACTGCCCGAATTGGGCCGGCTCAATCGCCGTCAGATTGCAGCCCTCGTTGGCGTCGCTCCCATTGCTTGCGATTCCGGCTTACGTAATGGGCGACGACGGGTTCAAGGTGGCCGCTTCGCGATCCGTCGCGTGCTGTACATGGCTACATTGACTGCCACACGCTACAACCCCGCCATCAGAGCCTTCTATCAACGCCTGAAGGCCGCCGGCAAACTGTCCAAGGTCGCGCTTGTTGCCTGCATGCGCAAGCTCCTAACCATGCTCAATGCCATGGTCAAAACCAACACGCCTTGGGACGATTCACTTCATCGGGCTTGACTCGGAAGACGGTTACTCAGTC
>NZ_JACFYV010000431.1:0-1204 GCF_016759955.1 Burkholderia sp. KCJ3K979 | reverse complement strand
TGACCTGCTCCCCGCGTTTAGTACGGTGACGGTGTAGAGTCCGTTCCAGAGAGGAACGGCAATGAAAAAGCGATTCACCGAAGAACAGATCATCGGCATCTTGAAGGAAGCCGAGGCTGGCTTGAAGCCGGCGGAGCTGTGCCGCAAGTACGGCATCTCGGAAGCGACCTACTACAACTGGAAAGCGAAGTTCGGCGGGATGACGGTCTCCGAAGCGCAGCGCCTGAAGGAACTGGAGCAGGAGAACAACAAGCTCAAGCGCCTGTTGGCCGAATCAATGCTCGACAACGCCGCGCTGAAGGACCTGCTGGCTCGAAAGTAGCAAGCCCGCAGGCCAAGCGCGAAGCGGTCCGGATATTGATGACCGAACGTGCCATGGGTGTTACCCGAGCCTGCGGGCTGGTAGGGATTTCGCGCTCGCTGTTCCACTACGAATCACGCCGCCGAGTTGACGACGAAGCGCTGACTGGCCGGATGATGGCCATCGCCGCGCAGAAGCGCCGATACGGCTATCGCCGGATTCACGTGCTGTTGCAGCGGGATGGCTGCTTCGCCAACCACAAGCGCATCTGGCGCCTGTACAGCAAGGCGGGGCTGAGCGTGCGCAAGCGGCGACGCAAGCGTATTGCGGCTGTCGAGCGCACGCCGCTGCCGTTGCCAACAGGCCCGAATCAGAGCTGGTCGATGGACTTCGTTTCTGACGGGTTGGCCTATGGTCGGCGGTTTCGATGCCTGAACGTGGTCGACGACTACACGCGCGAGTGCTTGGCCATCGAGGTCGATACTTCGCTGCCGGGCCTACGAGTGCAGCAAGTGCTCGAGCGGCTCAAGGAGATGCGAGGCTTACCCGCATCCATCACGGTCGACAACGGGCCGGAATTCGCTGGTAAGGTGCTGGATGCATGGGCCTACGAAGCCGGCGTCACGCTGTCGTTCATTCGGCCTGGCAAGCCGGTGGAGAATGCCTATATCGAGAGCTTCAACGGGCGGTTCCGCGACGAATGCCTGAACGAGCACTGGTTCGTCTCGATGCGCCACGCCAAGCGGCTGATTGAGGAATGGCGTATCGAGTACAACACCGAGCGGCCTCATAGTTCGCTCGGCTATCTGACGCCTGCGCAGTTCGCCCGGGCGCACGACGCGAAGCAGCAGTTTTTAACCTCGGACTCTAACTGCAGTTCGGACTAAAACCGGGGGCAGGTCA
>NZ_JACFYV010000430.1:0-1208 GCF_016759955.1 Burkholderia sp. KCJ3K979 | reverse complement strand
CGAGCATTACAACGAGAAGCATCCCCATAGCGCGTTGAAATACCGCTCGCCTCGCGAGTTCCGGCGCTCGATGGATTCAGCAACCTTAGTGTGATGCTGTGTCCGGTATTACAGGGTCAACTCCACCCAGTTCATCCGCGTGATCAGTTCGCGGTAAAGAGAATATGCAAGCGATCGAGGCTTGATGCCGATCATTTCAGCCGGATTCCAGTCCGACATCACGCTGAACGTGTTGTGCTTTCGTGCGCTAACCGTCGGCAAGGTCGAATTGATTTGTTCGAGAATGTAGGCGGCATGGAGTCGCGGCGCCGGGCTGGATTTTACGGTCGTCATCGGCCGGACCTGCAGGAGCACGACTCCTGCTTCATCCATCGCGAACTCAACGTCAAGCGCATCATTATTTGTGATCTCGATCAGTTCATCGAGAAGTGGTAGGATCGCGGCCACCGGCGACGAGAGGCGTGCTTGAATACCAGAATGCACGATGACGGTTCGAACTTCACCTGCCCCGGATGTAACAGCTGCGGTGTCGCTACTCTCCGTGTAATTGATTACAGCGTATGGCGCCCCAGTTTCGGGGTCTCGCGTCATGGCAACGCCCGATCTCCGAACACAGTTCAACATTGGTTGAACAAACACTTCATCATGATCAAGCGCGGATCCGTAAGACTTGATGACTCGCTCGATCGCATCTCTGACAGACGTGAGCCCAACAGCGTTACCTACCGATAAGTATTTCCCTGCGTTTGACGAAGTCCCGGTGTCTTCAGACAATGCACTGGAGCGAACGATAAGTGGAATGCATCCGAAGCGACGCACAATTTCTTTCTCGACAGCATCCGCATTTTCTCGCCAATCGTGGACGGTAAATGCGCATTGGTCCAAAACACGACCATGAGTGATGAGGTTGGCAAGAGTCGCCAACGTGGAAGCCTTGCTTCCGAACGTAAAAGCCGGGTTTTTCATTTTTGTAACGTCTAATCTCTCAGGAAATTTCTGGCCGTCATCAAAATGAGCGAACAATGTCCGGTCGCACATAAACGCGAGCGTGAGCGAGCACCACCCAAAAATAGCGGGGCTCCATGACAAAAAATTCGACAACGATTACGCAAACAATTTACATAAATGCATCGAGCTGGATAACTGTCACAAAAGTGTCATGCGATTCATCATACCCAAGTGGAAATTCCTTCGCAATATCCCAATTC
>NZ_JACFYV010000042.1:0-40527 GCF_016759955.1 Burkholderia sp. KCJ3K979 | reverse complement strand
CGCGCGCAGCCGACAAGCCGGCCGGTCACGCAGCCGATCCGGCATCGTCGTCGGCCGACAAGCCTGCCGCTAGTGCCGACGCCGCCGCGCGTACGCCTGCGCGCGCACGCGATGCCGCGGCGCCCGACGCCGACACGCCGCCCGGCGGCGCGAGTCTTGCTGCCGCGCAGGCGCGCGTGGCCGATGCCGACCACTGAATTGCCCAGCGATCGTGCCGCGCGCCGCGCGGCCGTTTCCGAACCTGTCTCCCAAACGATATGAACACTCCCGCTCCTACCGGTTTCCGTTGCGGCATGATCGCGATCGTGGGCCGCCCGAACGTCGGCAAGTCGACGTTGATGAACGCACTCGTCGGCCAGAAGATCAGCATCACGTCGCGCAAGGCGCAGACGACCCGCCACCGCATCACCGGCATCAACACGTTCGACGACGCGCAATTCGTGTTCGTCGACACGCCGGGCTTCCAGACCCGTCACAGCACCGCGCTGAACCGTTCGCTGAACCGCGCGGTCACGTCGACGCTGACGTCGGTCGACGTGATCCTGTTCGTGATCGAGGCCGGCCGCTTCGGGCCCGACGACCAGAAGGTGCTCGACCTGATCCCGCCCGGCATGCCGACGCTGCTGATCGCGAACAAGATCGACCGCGTGAACGACAAGGCCACGCTGTTCCCGTTCATGCAGAAGGTGAGCGAGCTGCGCGAATTCACCGAGCTCGTGCCGCTGTCGGCGCAGAAGCCGGAAGACATCAAGCGCCTGCTGGACACGATCAAGCCGTACCTGCCGGAAGGCGAGCCGATCTACGGCGAGGACGAGCTGACCGACCGCAGCTCGCGTTTTCTCGCGGCCGAAATCCTGCGCGAGAAGGTGTTTCGCTGGACCGGCGACGAACTGCCGTACACGAGCACCGTGCTGATCGACAAGTTCGAGGAAGAGGGCCGCCTGAAGCGCATCTTCGCGACGATCCTCGTCGAGCGCGATTCGCACAAGGCGATGGTGATCGGCAAGAAGGGCGAGAAGCTCAAGCAGATCAGCACCGAGGCGCGGATGGACATGGAAAAGCTGTTCGACGGCCCCGTGTACCTCGAGACCTTCGTGAAGGTGAAGAGCGGCTGGGCCGACAACGAGGCGGGGCTGCGTGCCTATGGGTACGAATGACGCGCTGACGTCGACCGAAGACGCGGTGACGGCCGGCGCGAACGACGCGCCGCTGCCGGCACCGCCCGAACCGCCGCGCAAGGCGCGGCGCGCGACGTCTCGCACGTCCGATTTCCGCGTCGCCGAGCAGCCGGCGTTCGTGCTGCACAGCTATCCGTATCGGGAAACGAGTCTGATCGTCGACGTGCTGACGCGCGACCACGGCCGGCTCGCGCTCGTCGCGAAGGGCGCGAAGCGCCCGCACTCCGCGTTGCGCGGCGTCTTGCAGACGTTCCAGCCGCTGCTGCTGTCCTGGTCCGGCAAATCCGAGGTGCGCACGCTGACGGGCGCCGAGTGGGTCGGCGGGATGCTGCCGCTCGGCGGCGACGGGCTGTTGTGCGGTTTCTACGCGAACGAGCTGCTCGTGAAGTTCTGCGCGCGCGAGGATCCGCAGCCGCCGCTGTTCAATCATTACGTGCTGACCCTCACGCGCCTCGCGCACGGCGAGCCCGCGGTGCAGGTGCTGCGCTCGTTCGAGCGCGTGCTGCTGCGCGAGACCGGCTATGCGATGGCGCTGAACCGCACGGTTGCCCGCCGCGCGGTCGAACCCGAGCGCCGCTACGTGTTCGATCCGGAACGCGGCGTGCGCAATGCGGACGACGACGTGCCGTCGCACTGGCCGGTCATCACCGGGCAGACGTTGCTCGACATGGAACAGGACGATTACCATCGAGCCCAGACGGTTGCGCAAAGCAAGACGCTGATGCGCTTCCTGCTGAACACCTATCTCGGCGGCACGCCGCTCGCCACGCGTCAGATCCTGATCGACCTGCAAAACCTATGAGCTTCTTCCTGACAACGCCCACCGCCATCGACCTCGGCGTGAACATCGACCACGTCGCGACGCTGCGCAATGCGCGCGGCACGCGCTATCCCGATCCGATCCGCGCGGCGCTCGCCGCCGAAGAAGCGGGCGCGGACGCGATCACGCTGCACCTGCGCGAGGATCGTCGTCACATCGTCGACGCCGACGTGCGCGAACTGCGCCCGCTGCTGAAGACGCGCATGAACCTCGAATGCGCGGTCACGGCCGAGATGCTCGACATCGCCTGCGAAGTGCGTCCGCACGATGCGTGCCTCGTGCCGGAGAAGCGCGAGGAACTGACGACCGAAGGCGGTCTCGATGTCGCCGGCCACTTCGAGGCCGTGCGCGCGGCGTGCAAGCAGCTCGCCGACGTGGGCGTGCGCGTGTCGCTGTTCATCGACCCGGACGACACGCAGATCCGCGCCGCGCACGAAGCGGGCGCACCGGTGATCGAGCTGCATACGGGCCGCTACGCCGAAGCGCACGACGAAGCCGAGCAGCAGCGCGAATACGAGCGTATCGTCGCGGGCGTGCAGGCCGGCGCGCGGCTTGGCCTGAAGGTCAACGCGGGTCACGGGCTGCACTACACGAACGTGCAGCAGATCGCCGCGATCGACGGCATCGTCGAACTGAACATCGGCCACGCGATCGTCGCGCACGCGATTTTCGCGGGCTGGGACAACGCGGTGCGCGAGATGAAGGCGATCATGGTCGCCGCACGCGTCGCCGCGCTGCACGGCGGCGCGCGCTGACGATGCGAGGCCGCCGCGCCCCGCACGCCGTTTGCGACGTGCTTGGCCCGGCCTCGCCGGGCCGCCCCGGCGGAGACTGACATGGCGATCTATGGCATCGGTACCGACATCGCACAGGTGAGCCGCGTCGCGGCCGTGCTCGAACGCACGGGTGGCCGGTTTGCCGAGAAGGTGCTCGGCCCCGACGAATTGCGCGTGTTCCATGCCCGGCGCGCCCGCTCCGAGGCACGCGGCATCGCATTTCTCGCGACGCGCTTCTCCGCGAAGGAAGCGTTCTCGAAGGCGATTGGGCTCGGCATGCACTGGCCGATGACGTGGCGCGCGCTGCAGACGCTCAATCATCCGAGCGGCGAGCCGTACGTGGTCGCTTCGGGCGAGCTGGCCGACTGGCTGGCCGCGCGCGGCATCACGGCGCGCGTGACGGTCAGCGACGAACGCGACTACGCGGTGTCGTTCGTTGTCGCCGAAACGGACGCCGCGCCTGCTCCTGTACCTGTTTCCCGAACCTCCTCCTGACGGAATTCCCGATCTGATGAAAACGACTCCCGGCCCGGTCATGCTCGACGTCGTCGGCACGACCCTGTCGCGCGACGATGCGCGGCGCCTCGCGCATTCGAATACCGGCGGCGTGATCCTGTTCGCGCGGCACTTCCAGAATCGTGCGCAACTGACCGCGCTGACCGATGCGATCCGCGCGGTGCGCGAAGACATCCTGATCGCCGTCGACCACGAAGGCGGGCGCGTGCAGCGGTTCCGTACCGACGGCTTCACGATGCTGCCCGCGATGCGCCGCCTCGGCGAACTGTGGGATCGCGACGTGCTGCTCGCGACGAAGGTCGCCACCGCCGTCGGCTACATCCTGGCCGCCGAATTGCGCGCGTGCGGGATCGACATGAGCTTCACACCCGTGCTCGATCTCGACTACGGGCACTCGAAGGTGATCGGCGATCGGGCGTTCCATCGCGACCCGCGCGTCGTCACGCTGCTCGCGAAGAGCCTGAATCACGGGCTGTCGCTCGCCGGCATGGCGAACTGCGGCAAGCATTTTCCCGGGCACGGCTTCGCGGAGGCCGATTCGCACGTCGCGCTGCCGACCGACGACCGCACGCTCGATGCGATCCTCGAGCAGGACGTCGCGCCGTACGACTGGCTCGGGCTGTCGCTTGCCGCGGTGATTCCGGCGCATGTGATCTACACGCAGGTCGACAAGCGGCCGGCCGGGTTCTCGCGCGTGTGGCTGCAGGACATCCTGCGCGGCAAGCTCGGCTTCACGGGCGCGATCTTCAGCGACGACCTGTCGATGGAGGCCGCCCGCGAAGGCGGCACGCTCACGCAGGCCGCCGACGCCGCGCTCGCCGCCGGTTGCGACATGGTGCTCGTCTGCAACCAGCCGGATGCGGCCGAAGTCGTGCTGAACGGACTGAAGGCGCGGGCCTCGGCCGAGTCGGTGCGGCGCCTCAAGCGGATGCGCGCGCGCGGCAAGGCGCTCAAGTGGGACAAGCTGATCGCGCAGCCCGAGTATCTGCAGGCGCAGGCGCTGCTGAGCAGCGCGCTGGCGTAAGCGGGTAGGGGATGGCGCGGGTCGCGCCGTTCCGGTTGCTCCAAACGAAAAAGCCGCGCAGTAGCGCGGCTTTTTTATTACCGAGCGCGATGGCCTGATTCGGGTCGTCGCTGGAACGGATTTACACGCAACTAACGGTCAGATCCGACCAGCGCCCGTATCCAGGGGCCGCCCCACTCAGTTCACCTTCATTCGCTGCAGCTTGTTGTACAGCGTCTTCGGGCTGATGCCGAGCAGCGTCGCCGCGCGGTGGCGCGTCCCGCCGACCGCGTCTAGCGTCGCACGGATCAGCAGATCCTCGACGTCGGACAGCGGGGTGCCCACCTTGATCTGCACGCTGCTGCCGTTCAGCGCGGCGCCGGCGGAGAAGCTGGCTTCGCCCGCGCGCAGCGTCTCGATGAAGTCGCCCGATGCGTCGTACGCGAAACGCACGCGCTCCTGCAGTTCGCGCACGTTGCCCGGCCATTCGTACGACAGGCATTCGCGCACGAAGCCCGGGGCCGCGCGCTTGTCGGTCGTGCTGCGGCCGGTTGCGCGCGCATCCCGGTTCAGTTCGTCGAT
This sequence comes from Burkholderia sp. KCJ3K979, assembly GCF_016759955.1. Classification (NCBI taxonomy): domain Bacteria; kingdom Pseudomonadati; phylum Pseudomonadota; class Betaproteobacteria; order Burkholderiales; family Burkholderiaceae; genus Burkholderia; species Burkholderia sp. KCJ3K979. Next base: position 35,652 of record NZ_JACFYV010000042.1, on the reverse strand, counting down.
CTGCGCGTCCGCGATCGCGAGCGCATCGCCGTCGCGCTCGCGCAGCGGCGGCATCGTGATCGACGCCGCGTCGAGGCGCAGCCACAGATCCTCGCGCAGCGTGCCGTTCGCCACCGCTTCGCGCGCCGGGCGGCGGGTGGCCGCGATCAGCCGGAAATCGCTGGTGATCGAGCTCGTGCCACCGATCCGCATGAAGTTCTGCGAATCGAGTGCATGCAGCAGCGCTTCCTGCAGCACGAGCGGTAGTGCGGTGATTTCGTCGAGGAACAGCGTGCCGCCGCCGGCTTGCTCGAACAGGCCCGTCTCGCGGCGCTCGGCGCCGTCGAACGCGCCGCGCTCATGGCCGAACAGCACGCTGTCGAGCGACGCGCCGTGCCGGCCGGCCTGCACGAGCATGCGGCAGTCGAACGAGACGAACGGCCCCTTGCGGCGCCGGCTCAGGTCGTGCAGCGTGCGTGCCGCCAGCTTCTTGCCGGTGCCGGCTTCGCCCGAGAACAGCACGGCCGTTTCGGTGCGGGCGTTGTGCTCGATCATGTCGTACACGTGCTGCATCGCGTCGCTGCGGCCGACCAGCGCGCCGAAGCGGCCGAGATGGCGCAGCGACGCACGTAGCGACTGCACTTCGTCGATCAGTTCGTACGGGCGGGGAATCCGCGCGAGCAGGCTGCGCAGGCGCGGGATGTTGATTGGCTTCAGCAGGTAGTCCCAGATGCCGTGACGCAGCCCCTCGATGGCGCTCTCGACCGTCGCGTTGCCCGTCAGCACGATCACGGGCAGCGAGCCGTTCGGCTGTTGCTGCGGCAGGTGCTGGAGCAGATCGAACCCGCTGCCGTCCGGCAGGTTCAGGTCGACGAGCACGACGTCGGGAATCGAGCGGCCGAGCGCCGTGCGCGCTTCAGCGAGCGACGTGGCCGTGTCGACCGAGAAGCCGTCTGCGGCGAGCAGCGCGGTGAGGCCTGACAGGCTGTTGGGATCGTCTTCGACAATCAGGGCGTGTGGCATGGTGGACGCGAGTCGAGTCAAGAGAGGCGGGCTGTCGGCCAGCGGGCCGCAGCCGCATGTCGGATTAAAGACTGATTTTATGCCCCGCCGAACGCGTCACGCGCATTATTTCTCCGGCGCTATAAAACAGTTACCGATGATACAAATTGAATATCTTTACCGGTGGCTTTTGTGCTTCGCATGGCTCCGGTTTGTGGCAGCTGTTGGCGCCAGACAAACAAAAAGCGCCCCGAAGGGCGCTTTGTTCGATGCGGAAATCGCTGACGATTACGCGCGGCTGCGGTATTCGTTCGTGCGCGTATCGATTTCGATCTTGTCGCCGGTGTTGCAGAACAGCGGCACTTGCAGCTCGAAGCCGGTCGCCAGCTTCGCGTTCTTCAGCACCTTGCCCGACGACGTGTCGCCCTTGACGGCCGGTTCCGTGTAGGTGATTTCGCGAACGAGGACCGTCGGCAGTTCGACCGAGATCGCCTTCTCGTTGTAGAACACGACTTCGCAAGCCATGCCGTCTTCGAGGTAGTTCAGCGCTTCGCCCATCATTTCGGCTTCGACTTCGTACTGGTTGTAGTCGGCGTCCATGAACACGTACATCGGGTCGGCGAAGTACGAGTACGTCACTTCCTTGCGGTCGAGCACGACGACCTCGAACTTGTCGTCAGCCTTGTAGACCGATTCCTGACCTGCGTTGGACAGCAGGTTCTTCATCTTCATCTTGACGACGGCCGAGTTACGGCCCGACTTGTTGTATTCCGCTTTTGCGATGACCCATGCTTCGCTGCCGATCTGCACGACGTTGCCTACGCGGAGTTCCTGTGCGGTTTTCATAAAAAACTGTCCTGATCAAATCAAATAAATAGGTGCCTGAGCGTTGCGCAACGGCTGACGGCGCAAGCGGCGGTGCGTTCCGGTGGGCGCCAGGAGCCCAAACGCGAGCGCTTGCGTGGTCAGCCGTCGGATAACCGCTTATTTTAACTGAGATTTTGCGTATTCCGCCAGCTTTCCGGCGAGATCGCCGACGGCCGCGAGCGCGTCGGCCCAGCGGAGCGCATTCGCGTCAAGCGCGGCGCGGTGTTGCCAGAAATCGGCCCAGTCGGGCGTGCCGGCGCTGTTCCATGCATGCCAGAACCGCTCGAGCGCGGCGCGCGGCGCATCGGCGAGGCCGGCCGACAGGTGCGCGAGCGCGGCATCGAGCTTGGGCAGGTGCACGTCGTCGGCCTGCGGATAGATGTGCCACACGAACGGCTTGCGCGCCCACTGCGCGCGGACGAACGAATCCTCGCCGCGCACGAAATTGAGATTGGCGACCCACAGCAGCGGATCGTAGTCGGCCTGCGGAACGAACGCGAGGCCATGGGCGGTCAGGTTGCCGCTGCGCGCCCGTACGCCCGCCGCGAACGATTCGACCCCGAAAAAGCGCGCGACGGCGGGCGACAGGCGCCCGGTCGGCACGAGCGCGACGACCGGCGACGGGCCGTCGCGCCACTGCGCGAGCAGCGCGTCGACGGCCGGGTTTTCGTAGGCGAACAGGCTGACGACCGTCGTGCCGGGCGCCGGCGCCGCGGCGCCGGTCGCGCGCTGCCACCACGCGGCGCGGGCTGCCGGATCGGCGTCGAAGGCCGCGCGGCGCGCGTCGAGGTCGCGCTCCTTCGGCACGCCGCCGGTGCCGGCCGACAGGCCCGGGAAGAAGAACGTCTTCAGTAGCGGATAGCGTGGATGCGGCGACGGCCGCAAATGGAAATCGGCGACCCAGTCCTCGGCGCTCAGGTATTCGAGGTTGATCCACACGGGGCGGCGCGCGCGCCGCGCCATCGCCGCGAGATACGGGCCGGGCAACTCGCACGCGAACGCCTCGATCACGACATCGGCGATGTCCAGCGCGTCGCCGACTTCCGCATGCCAGTGCTCGATCACGATCGCGTCGACCGTCTGCCGCCCCGCGTCGGGATCGACCTGCGGCAGCAGGCGCGCGAACGTGTGCAGGTCATCGACGAACAGGCGAACCTGCCAGCCGTGCTCGTGTGCGAGCTGGCGCGCGACGCGCCAGCACACGCCGATGTCGCCGAAATTGTCGATCACCGTGCAGAAGAGGTCGCAGGCGATCGGTTCGCCCGGCGCGAGCGGCACGGCGGAGAGGGGGGCAGCGGTGGTGCGTGGCATCGAAGCGGGCCGGTGAATGCTCTAAACTGGCGATTCTAATAGACCCGTTCCGCGTTACAAGGCGCCCGGATCACGCATGACATCCCCAGAAGCCTCCGCTACTCCGTTCGAACCGAAGAAGATCCTTGCGCAGTTGCCGCACATGCCGGGCGTCTATCGCTATTACGACACGACGGGCGCCGTCCTCTACGTCGGCAAGGCGCGCGACCTGAAAAAGCGCGTGTCGAGTTATTTCACGAAGACGCAACTGTCGCCGCGCATCGCGATGATGGTCACGCGCATCGCGCGCATCGAAACGACCGTCACGCGCTCGGAAGCCGAGGCGCTGCTGCTCGAGAACAACCTGATCAAGGCGCTCGCGCCGCGCTACAACATCCTGTTTCGCGACGACAAGTCGTATCCGTACCTGAAGCTCACCGCGCACCGCTTTCCGCGGATGGCCTACTACCGCGGCTCGGTCGACAAGCAGAACCAGTACTTCGGGCCGTTCCCGAGCGCGTGGGCCGTGCGCGAGAGCATCCAGATCCTGCAGCGCGTGTTCCAGTTGCGCACCTGCGAGGATTCGGTCTTCAACAACCGCACGCGGCCGTGCCTGCTGCATCAGATCGGGCGTTGCACGGCGCCGTGCGTGGGCGCGATCTCCGAAGAGGATTACGCGGTCGACGTGTCGAACGCCGCGCGCTTCCTGCTCGGCCGGCAGTCCGAAGTGATGAAGGAGCTCGAGCAGAAGATGCACGCGTTCGCGGCCGAGCTGAAATTCGAGCAGGCGGCGGCCGTGCGCAACCAGATGAGCTCGCTTGCGACGGTGCTGCACCAGCAGGCGATCGAGGTCGGCAGCGACAGCGACGTCGACATCCTGGCCGTCGTCGCGCAGGGCGGACGCGTGTGCGTGAACCTCGCGATGGTGCGCGGCGGCCGGCACCTCGGCGACAAGGCGTATTTCCCGACGCACGTCGAAAGTGCGCTGACGCTCGCCGAAGGCGGTCTCGGGGAAGAGGTCGAGCCGGCGGAGGCGGTCGATGCGACGGCCGACGCGCCGGTCGACACGGTGCCCGATCAGCCTGCGGAAGAGGCGGGCAGCGCGCGCGGCGCGGCGGCAGCGTCGGTCGAGGCCGAGGTGCTCGACGCATTCATCGCGCAGCACTATCTCGGCAACCGCGTGCCGCCGGTGCTCGTCGTCAGCCATGCGCCCGCGAGTCGCGACCTGCTGGAGCTGCTGTCCGAGCAGGCCGGTCACAAGGTGTCGCTGGTGCGGCAGCCGCAGGGACAGCGGCGCGCGTGGCTGTCGATGGCCGAGCAGAACGCACGGCTCGCGCTCGCGCGGCTGCTGTCCGAGCAGGGCTCGCAGCAGGCGCGCACGCGCGCGCTGGCGGACACGCTCAGCTACGACAGCGACGATCTCGCGACGCTGCGGATCGAGTGCTTCGACATCAGCCATACGATGGGCGAGGCGACGCAGGCATCGTGTGTCGTTTATCACCATCACAAGATGCAGTCGAGCGAATACCGCCGCTACAACATCACGGGCATCACGCCGGGCGACGATTACGCGGCGATGCGGCAGGTGCTCACGCGCCGCTACGAGAAGATGGTCGAGCAGGCCGCGCAGGCGGCGGCCGTCGACGAAGCGGCCGGCATCGACGGCGAGTCGACCCGCCAGGCCGAGGCGTCGAGCCTGCTGCCGAACATCGTGCTGATCGACGGCGGCAAGGGTCAGGTCGAGATCGCGCGGCAGGTGTTCACCGAGCTCGGCCTCGACACGTCGATGCTGGTCGGCGTCGCGAAAGGCGAGGGGCGCAAGGTCGGCCTCGAGACACTGGTGTTCGCGGACGGCCGCGCGCCGCTCGAACTCGGCAAGGAGAGCGCCGCGCTGATGCTCGTCGCGCAGATTCGCGACGAGGCGCACCGTTTCGCGATCACCGGCATGCGGGCGAAGCGGGCGAAGGCTCGCCAGACGTCGCGGCTCGAGGAGCTCGAAGGCGTCGGTGCGAAGCGTCGGCAGCGGCTGCTCGCGCGCTTCGGCGGGTTGCGCGGCGTGGTGGCTGCGAGTGTCGAGGAACTGGCGAGCGTCGAGGGCATTTCGCACGCGCTCGCCGAGCAGATCTACAAGCAGCTTCACTGACGCGGCCGTGCGGCCGGCTCGTTGCCAGCGTTCTTGTGGCAGGCCGGTCGACACGGCACAATTGCGAATCCTTTACTGTCCCGCATGCCATGCCGTTCAATTTCCCGATTTTCCTGACGTGGGTACGGATCGTGCTGATTCCGCTCGTCGTCGGCGTGTTCTATCTGCCGGACACGGTGATGGGCGGCGCGCACCGCAATCTCGCGGCGGCGGCGATCTTCATCCTCGCCGCGCTGACCGACTGGTTCGACGGCTTCCTCGCGCGCAAGTGGAATCAGACGTCGTCGTTCGGTGCCTTTCTCGACCCGGTGGCGGACAAGCTGATGGTGACGGCCGCGCTGCTGATCCTCGTGCAGATTTCGCGGGTCGACGCGGCGATCGCGCTGGTAATCGTCGGTCGCGAGATCGCGATTTCGGCGCTGCGCGAGTGGATGGCGCAGATCGGCGCGTCGAAGAGCGTCGCGGTGAACCAGCTCGGCAAGTTCAAGACCGCGTGCCAGATGGTCGCGATTCCGATGCTGCTGTTTTACGGGCCGCTGCCGCTCGGCGTCGTGACGATCGATACGCGCGTGTGGGGCGAGTGGCTGATGTATCTGGCCGCGGTGCTGACGATCTGGTCGATGCTGTACTACATGAAGCTCGCCTGGCCGCAGATTCGCGAGCGCGGCGGTGCGTGAGCCGCGCCGGTGCGGCGGCGGTTTTTGTAAAAAGGGCTGGAAAAGCCCTTGACACACGAATGTGCCTTCGACATAATCTCGCTTCTCCGCTGCACGACGAAGTAAGTGTGTGACGGGGAAGCGGAAGCGGTAGCGTAGCAATACGCGGGAGTAGCTCAGTTGGTAGAGCGCAACCTTGCCAAGGTTGAGGTCGCGAGTTCGAGACTCGTCTCCCGCTCCAGATTTTTTCTGGCAGCGCGTGGTACGGCAAAGCGCTGCAGATGCAGGACACATGCGGGAGTAGCTCAGTTGGTAGAGCGCAACCTTGCCAAGGTTGAGGTCGCGAGTTCGAGACTCGTCTCCCGCTCCAGATTTTTCTGGCAGCGTGTGGTACGGCAAAGCGCTGCAGATGCAGGACAATGCGGGAGTAGCTCAGTTGGTAGAGCGCAACCTTGCCAAGGTTGAGGTCGCGAGTTCGAGACTCGTCTCCCGCTCCAAGTAATGGGGAAGCCACGCTTCCCTTTTTATTTGATGGACTTCCGGTCCTCGAATAAAAATCTGTCGCTTGCCTCACGGCATCCGGACAGTCCGCTTTTGGCGCGATAGCAAAGCGGTTATGCAGCGGCCTGCAAAGCCGTTTAGGCCGGTTCGACTCCGGCTCGCGCCTCCAGAAAAAGCCCCGCTTCGGCGGGGCTTTTCTTTTTCTGCATCGCTTTCACCCGTGTAAGAAAGTTGCCCAGAGTGGTACAAAGTCGTCTTCAACGCCTCAAGAAGCAGGTGCGCCGACTATTCGCCACAAGTTCGGCGCCCATCGACGAAGAGGCCGCGCCGTGGCGCCGTCCGGGAGGCTCGTGGGTGCGTTCCGCCCAGCTACTACACGGAGCGGATGGCGGGTCTGGCCGTCGAGTCCCGGAGATCGCGACCGGCTTTCCCGACGCGCGGGCCGGCTGATGGGCGGACTCGATCATCTGGTACCAAATCGCAGATATTTGAAATTGGCGGGGATCTTGATGGGCGATGCAGATCTGGCGCGTCCCACATATTCTTTCGGAAGCGCAATTTCCTCACGTCATTTAATAATCCGGGAGGAGGGGCGAGCGCAGCGGGTTGTCGGCGCTTCACGTTCGATAGACCCGGGCCGTTTCCGGTTTCGGTCAGTTTGGTACTGCACATGTAAATGGGCCGGGCCGGTTTCGTATGCGAAGTCACGTCCGGCTTGGCTGTGCACGATGAGTGGTGAGGAGAGCGGCGCATATCGAATCCGGATGGTTCGTTTGCCGGTGTCGCACTGATTGCCATCAACCTCGAATATTTCCACAGGCTGTTCGCAGGGTTGGAACAACACGGCTCGATATCGCTGATCGGCAAGGACGGCATCATCGTCATGCGGCAACCGTACGACGTCCGGACCATCGGTCGCGATATCGGCAAAGCCGCAACCTTTCAGCGCTTCCAGGTGGAGGCGCTTCAAAGTTGCTTTGGGTTCCGGTGTGTCGGTGCGTCTATTTAGACTCACGATTCCATGACGAATCGTTGCGCGCGAAATTTGGCAGGAAGCCATTTCGAACGGGAACACACGATGCTGCTTGCCGGCATCTTTGAATCGCCTTTCGGAGATCGATATGACTTCAGATGCGGATGAGCAGGCCACACGCGGATCGCAACGAAACTTCCTGACATGTCGCACCAGCGAACTCGAAGTGGCCTATGAAGTATCGGGCCCGCTTGACGGACCGCCGCTGGTTCTTGTCCATGGATGGCCCGATGATGTTCAGTGCTGGGACAAGACTATCGTGCACCTCGGGCTGAGTGGCCAACAGTTCCGAGTCTACGCACCCTATCTGCGTGGATCAGGGCCGACGCGCTTCTTGAATAGCGATACGATGCGCAGCGGCGCAATCGCGGCGCTGACGCTTGATTTGTCGCAGTTCGTGGAAACGCTGGATTTGACGGATGTCATTCTCGCCGGGTACGACTGGGGCGCGCGCGCGGCGTACGGCGTTGCGGCGCTGTTTCCCGAGAGAGTAAGCGGTATGGTTACCGCCGCGGCGGGCTACGCTACCGCGATGCCGGCCAACGAAATGCCCTATGAACTGGCCAACGCGTACTGGTATGAGTGGTACGTCGCCACGACGTATGGAATGAAGGCTTATCAAGAGGATCGCGAACGGTTGTGCAAATACTTATGGCACAGCTGGTCCCCCGCCTGGTCCGACAGGGAGAGCGACTTTCAAGCCATGGTCGGCTCTCTCCACAATCCCGACTGGGCCGACATCAGCCTCCATGCTTATCGACAGCGCTGGCACGATGCCCCGGGCGCAGAGCAGCACGAGCAGATAGAACGACAATTGGCGGCTTCGCCGACGATCCCTATCGACACCATCATGCTCCAGGGTGCGGAAGATCGTGACAATTTGCCAATCACTTCTGAAAACAAGGAGCGGTACTTTTCCGGGCACTATGAACACCGCCTGCTGCATGGAATAGGGCACTTCGTCCCGCGTGAGGCGCCAGACGTCTTTGCGGAGGCCATACGCGCGATTGCCGGGCGGTGAGCTTGTGATGCTGCGGCCTCGAGGCCGGGAAGAGCGGTTTTCTGCATCGCCTGGAAGCCGTCGCGCACGGTGCACACGGCGGCTACCAGCCGATCACCCATCCACCGGCTGCACCGGCGTCTCGAGCTTCAACTGATAGAACGCCGCATCGAGCCAGCGGCCGAACTTGAATCCCGCCTCCGCGATCGTGCCCGAGTGCACGAATCCCAGCTTCGTATGCAGTGCGATGCTCCCGGCATTGGTCGCGTCGATGCAGCCGACCAGCACGTGCACCTGCGCTTCGCGCGCGCGCCGAACTACTTCGCGCAGCAGCAGTTCGCCGAGCCCGCGACCGCGTTGGTCGTTGCGCACGTAGACGCTGTGTTCGACGGTGTACTTGAACGCCGGGAACGCGCGGAACGTACCCCAGCTCGCGAAGCCGAGCAGCGTGCCTGCTGCGTCGACGGCGCCGAAGACCGGAAAACCGCCCGCGCGCTTCGTCGCGAACCACGTGACCATCGCTTCCGGCGGACGCGGCCGGTAGTCGTACAGCGCGGTCGAGTTCGCGATCGCATCGTTCAGGATCTCGAGAATGGCCGCCGCGTGTTCGGCCTCGCTGCAGTCGATCAGGCGCACGTCGTCGCGCTGGGTCGGGGAATTCATACGGGTTTCTTCCTGTTTGATAAACCGGTTGCGCGCGCGCCGACGCGCGCGTCACGCGCTGCGCACGCCGGCGGCGGACGCAGCGCAGATCGCGACGACATAGCGCGCGGCATGCGACGACGGGTTGCTGAAGATCAGCGGCTGGTCGAGCCGCATGGCCAGGCAGTCTCCTTCGCGAAGCTCATGAAGCGTATCGCCCAACGTAACGTTGACGCGGCCGCTGATGATCCACACCTGCTGGTGCGGCGCGCTTTCGCGCCCGCCGCTGTCGTACGCGACGCGCGCGCCGGGCGGGAAGTCGACCTCGACGAGCTGGATCGGCGACGGCCAGCCGGCCGGCGACAGGTTGCGCCGCACATAGCCGGACGCCGGATCGCGCCATTCGGCCTGCTGCGCGCGCCGTGCGAGCGGCTGCGCGGGCGCGTCGTCCCGATCGCCGCCGAACAGCCCGGCCAGCGACACGCCGAGGCCCGCCGCGAGCTTGTCGAGCACGACGGCCGTTGGGCTGGCCGACGCGCGTTCGATGAGCGAGATCATCGAACGGCTGACGCCGGAACGCGCGGCCAGCGCGTCGAGCGTGTAGCCTCGCACGGTGCGCAGGTCACGCACGCGCCGGGCAATGCGCTCGTTGATGCCGGTGTCGTCGGCCGCGGTGATCGCTGATTCTTTCATGATGGATTTATTTTCCAGCAAACTGGAATTCGATGTCAACGACATTTTCCGTGGCGATTCAACGGGACGCGGGACGCGAATGGCTTGCCCGGTCATCGTACGCGGCGTAATATACGAAACAGCTACGTTTCGTTTAATTGGGGATATATGGGTATCATCAAGATTTCCGAGCATATGCATGAACGGCTGCGCTCGACGAGTACGGCGCTGAGCCGTTCGATCAACGCGCAGGCCGAACACTGGCTGCGCGTCGGGATGCTTGCGGAACTCAACCCGGCGCTGTCCTACGGCGACATCTGCAAGATGTTGATCGAGGCAGAGGCGCGGGGCGGCGACGTGGGGCCGGCCGAGACGGCCGCGCATAGCATCGAGCAGGTGGCGTGATGGCGAAACGCGAAATCCCGATCCGCGGTGCCGCGGAAATCGCCAAGTCACGCGAAGCCGCGAAGCTCGCGTCGCAGGTGCTGACGATGATCACCGGGCACGTGAAGCCGGGCGTCACCACCGACGAGCTGGACGCGCGCTGCCGCGAATACATCGTCAACGAACTCGGCGCGATCCCCGCGAACATCGGCTACCACGGCTATCCGAAGACGCTGTGCACGTCGGTCAATCACGTGGTCTGTCACGGCATTCCGACGTCGCGGCCGCTGCGCGATGGCGACATCGTGAACCTCGACATCGCGGTGATCAAGGACGGCTGGTTCGGCGATACGAGCCGCATGTATTTCGTCGGCGAACCGAGCGAACTCGCGCGGCGGCTCGTCGCGGCGACCTACGAGGCGATGCACGCCGGCATCCGCGCGGTGCGTCCCGGCGCGACGCTCGGCGACGTCGGCTATGCAATCCAGCAGGTCGCGCATCGCGAAGGGTTCAGTGTGGTGCGCGAGTATTGCGGGCACGGCATCGGCGACGTCTATCACGACGAACCGCAGGTGCTGCATTACGGTCGCCCGGGCACCGGCCTGCCGCTGCGGCCGGGGATGATCTTCACGATCGAGCCGATGCTGAACGCGGGCAAGCGCGACACGCGCGTGCTGGCCGACGGCTGGACGGTCGTCACGGCGGACCATTCGCTGTCCGCGCAATGGGAGCACATGGTCGTGGTGACGGAAACCGGCTTCGAGGTGCTGACCGAGGACGCGAAGCCGCAGGCGTTCGCGGCGCTGTCGGGCACGCACGCGGCCTGACGCCGGCCGGCGCCGCGAACGGCACGGCGCAGCGGCGCTTAACCGCGCGCCTTCTGCCATGCGTGTTCGACGAACACGCGGCACAGCGCCTCCATTCCTTTGCGGTCCTCGTCGTCGAAGCGCGCGGCGACCGGGCTGTCGACGTCCCACACGCCGATCAGCGTACCGTCGCCGGCCACCAGCGGCACGACGATTTCCGATTCCGACGCCGCATCGCACGCGATATGGCCGGGGAAGTCGTGCACGTCGCGCACGACCTGCGTCTCGCGGGTCTGCGCGGCCGTGCCGCACACGCCCTTGCCGAGCGCGATCCGCACGCACGCGGGCTTGCCCTGGAACGGCCCGACCACGAGCTCGGTGCCGTCGAAGAAGTAGAAGCCGGCCCAGTTCAGGCGATCGAGCGAGTGATAGACGAGCGCGGAGAAATTCGCCGCGTTCGCAGTCAGGTCGCGTTCGGATTCGATGAGCGCACGTGCCTGCTCGACGAGCGTCGCGTATTGATCGGCCTTGGAGGCGGTAGGGTCGTTGGACAGCGTGAACATGGCGGGAAAGCGATAGGGGTTGTCAAAAAGGCGCACTGAAGGCGCACTGCGCGTACCGCAGTCTACGGCACCCGTGCGTGGTCTGCAGCGCGTGGTCGTGTGTGAGGCGGCCCCGCTCAGTCGGGTTCGAGTTCGGCGAACCGCTCGGCCAGAAAGTCGAGTAGCGCCCGCACCGCCGGCAACAGCCCGCGACGCGACGCGAATACCGCATGCACGATTTCGCGACGCGGCGCCCAGTCGGGCAGCACCGTGACCAGTTCGCCGCGCGAAACCTCGTCGCGCACCATCATCGTCGGCAACTGCACGACGCCGACGCCTGCAACGGCCGCCGCGCGCAGCGCGAGCATGCCGCCCGTCACGAAGCGCGGCTCGTGATGGATTTCCGCGTGCGCGCCGTCGGGCCCGCGCAGCCGCCACACGTGCGTGGACTGCGGCACGCCGTGATCGAGGCTCGGCAGGCGCGTCAGGTCCGCGGGAACGGCCGGTACACCTTGCTCGCGCAGCAGCGTGGGGCTCGCGACGAGGCACTGGCCGCGTTCGGCGAGCACTCGCAGCGCGAGATCGCTGTCCTCGAGCGGCGGCGGGCGTACGCGGATCGCGACGTCGATCCCTTCGCCCACCACGTCGACGCGCCGGTTGGTCGCTTCCAGGTGGATCTCGACGCGCGGGCACGCGGCCATGAATGCGGCGATCATCGTGCCGACCAGCGAATCGAGCAGCACGATCGGGCAACTGACGCGCACGATGCCGCGCGGCTCCTCGTGCAGCAGCGCGATCGCCTCGTCGGCGGCATCGGCCTCGACGAGCATCGCGCGGCAATGCGCGTAATAGGTCTGGCCGACGTCGGTGACCGTGAAGCGGCGCGTCGAACGCTGGATCAGCCGCATCCCGAGCCGCGCCTCGAGCAGCGCGATGCGGCGGCTCAGCTTCGATTTCGGCATGTCCAGCGCGCGCCCGGCCGGCGCGAAGCCGCCGTGTTCGACGACCTGCACGAAGTAGTAGAGATCGTTCAGATCCCGCGCTTTATCGTTCATGAAATGGAACGCTGAGTGCGATTTCGGCAGTCTACCGGATCGATCGTTCCATCACTATATTGTCACTCATGGATGCGAAACACGGGTTTCGCCGCAATATGGAGAAGGGCAATGAAGAAGATCCAGGGTGTGTACAGTGCGCCGCGCGGCCATTGGGTCGGCGACGGTTTTCCGGTGCGTTCGATGTTCAGCTACCAGTCTCATGGCACGCACCTGAGCCCGTTCCTGCTGCTCGATTACGCCGGCCCCGCGACGTTCGAACCGGCGACCGCGCCGCGCGGGGTCGGCCAGCATCCGCACCGCGGGTTCGAAACGGTGACGATCGTCTATGACGGCGAAGTCGCGCACCGCGACTCGACCGGCGCGGGCGGCACCATCGGCCCGGGCGACGTGCAGTGGATGACGGCCGCGAGCGGGATCCTGCACGAGGAATTCCACTCGGAGGCGTTCACGAAGCGGGGCGGCCCGCTCGAGATGGTGCAGCTGTGGGTGAACTTGCCGGCCGCAGACAAGATGGGCGCACCCGGCTACCAGACGCTGCTGAACGCCGATATCCCGGTGGTCGAGCTGCCGGACGGTGCAGGGCGGACGCGGATCATCGCCGGTGAACTCGACGGGCGGCGCGGCCCGGCCCGCACGCACACGCCAATCGACGTGTGGGACGTGCGGCTCGTGGCGGGCGGCCATGCGCGGTTCCCGGTCGCCGAAGGGCGCACGCTCGCGGTGGTCGTGCTGAGCGGCACCGTGCTGGTGAACGGCGAGGCGGTGGCGCGCGAAGCGCAGTTCGTGCAACTCGGCCGTGATGGCAGCGACGTCGAGATCGAAGCGAACGGCGACGCGAAGCTGCTGATCCTGAGCGGCGAGCCGATCGACGAGCCCGTCGTTGGTTACGGCCCGTTCGTGATGAACTCGCAAGAGGAAATCCGGACCGCGATCGAGGACTTCAACAGCGGCCGCTTCGGCCAGATGCCGGCATGACGGTGTGACGAGCAGGCCCCGCGCGATGCGGGGCCTTTTTTTCGCGCGTGGCGGGCGGTCGCGCGGGTCGGGCGCTTCGAGGCATAATCGACGGTTGCCGCGCGCCGGCCGGCGCGCCCGAATCAGGACCGCACATGAACGCCTCCGCACCGACCGCATCCCCGAGCACCGTCGATCTCGACTGGCGCTGGAAACCCTTCGACGCGCTGACGGCGCGCGAAATCTATTCGATCCTCGAAGCGCGCAGCGCCGTGTTCGTCGTCGAACAGAACTGCGTGTATCGCGACATCGACGATGCGGACCCGGCCGCGTGGCACCTCGCGGCCTTCGATCCGGCCGGCCGCCTGGCCGGTTATCTGCGCGTGCTGCTGCCCGACGCGCAGCATACCGACGTGCGCATCGGCCGCGTGCTGACGACCGCCGCGTTTCGCGGCGCGGGCCTCGGCAACGGGCTGCTGTCGCGCGCGCTCGAGCATATCCGCGCGCAATGGCCGGATACGCCGGTGAGCCTGCATGCGCAGGCTCACTTGCAGCGTTTCTACGGGGCATTCGGCTTCACGCCGAGTTCGGACGTGCACGACGAGGATGGCATCCCGCACGTATGGATGAGCAGCGCGCGCGCGTGATGCGCGCCGCGCTGCGGGCAATCAGTGCGCGGCGCGTGCGACGGGCGGCTCGTCCGTGCGCTGCGTGGCCCGCTCACCGATCAGGCGCCCGCGGGCGGACAACCGCAGCCAGTGCCGCAGCGCGATCAGCGCGCCGATCACGCTCATCATCGAGCCGGGAATCCACAGCAGCAGGCCGCCGATCTGCTGGTCGCGCAGCGGGCTCAGCCACGTGAACGCGCGCCCGCAGATCGAGTAGATCGGATACAACTCGTGCGGCGTGAAGAAGATCAGCGCGCCGAGCGCGATCTGCGGCGGGATCGCCGCGACGACGATCAGAATCCGGCGGCCCGGCGACAGCCGCGCGGGTGGTGCGGGACGCGGATCGACGACGAGCCACCAGAACAGCAGCCCGTCGATCACCATGCTCCAGTTCATCACGCGATAGAGACGCCAGTCGAGCATCGCGATGAAGTGGATCGGCGACAGCAGCCAGAAATAGATCAGCCCGACGAACAGCACGACCGCGACGACCGGATGAAACACCACGTCGAGGGTCGCGCGTACCGGCGCCCACGCGAGCGCGGGGCGCACGAAGCGCTGCCGCCAGCTGAACGGAATGCCCGCGCGGATCGCCGCGCCCGGATAGGACAGTGCGATGAAGAACGGCCCGAGGTGATGCAGCACGAGGTGCTGCGCGCGGTGCATGAAGAATTCGTGCTCGAAGAAATAGTCGAGCCGCGTATGCAGCGCGATATAGAGCGCCGTCAGCCCGAACCAGAACGAGAACTGCCGCAGCGGCGACACCTTCGCCTTCTTCACGCCGCGTGCGAACAGCACGGCGGCCGTCAGCACCGCGACGACCACGGTCGGCGACGGTTCCCACGGATCGAGCCAGTACAGGACGTTCATCGCGCGCGCATCACTTCGCCTGGGCCGGCGATTTCACGGCGAACGGCGCATCGACCGTCTCGCCGTCGGAGAATTTCAGGCGCAGGTGCACGGTGTCGCCCGGCTTGATCGCGTGCTTCGGTTCCTCGAGCATGAAGTGATAGCCGCCCGGCGCGATGTCGACCTTGCCGCGCGCGGGGATCGTCAGCTTGTCGACCATCTCCATCTTCTGCGTCGAGCCGTTCGAGATCGTCTGGTGCAGCATGGCCATCCCGTAGTCGGGGCTGTCGACGTCGACGAGATCGATCGGCTTGTCGCCGGTGTTCACGAGCGTCACGTAGCCGCCCGCGGGCAGCTTGTTCGGCAGCCAGCGCACCCACGCGTTCTGCGCGCTGATCGCGCCGGCGGCATACGCGTGGGCGCCGGCGCACAGCGCGGCGGCGAGGGCGAACGTCTTGAGGGTCGTTTTCTTGTTCATCGCGGAATTCAGGTCGTGGAGGCAGTGTCGATGATCCGGCGCACATCGGCGGCGATGGCGTCGGGCGAATCGCGATCGGTCGCGAGCAGCCGCGCGCGGCCGGTCGCGTCGAAGATGTAGACGGCCGAGCTGTGCGTCACTTCGTAGCCGCCGGACGGATCGCGTTTTTCCATCTGGTACGCGACGCGATAGCGCTTGGCCAGCGATTCGATCTGGCCGTCGGTCCCGGTCAGGCCGCGCGCATGCGCGGCGTCGAACGCGGCGACATAGGATTGCATCGCCTGCGGCGTATCGCGCGCGGGATCGACCGAGACGAACAGGATGCGCACGTCGTCGGCCCGCGGGCCGAGCTTCGCCAGCACTTCCATCAGCCGCGCCAGCGTTTCGGGGCAGACGTCGGGGCAGTGCGTGTAGCCGAAGTAGACGAGCGCGACGCGGCCGCGGAACGCATCGGCGTCGACGGGATGGCCGTCGCCGCCCGTCAGCTTGAACGACAGGTCGGGCAGGTGGCCGGTGACATTGGTCAGGTTCCAGCGCGGCTCGTCGTGCGTGCACGCGGTGAGCGCCACGGCGGCGGCGAAGGCCGCGGCCGTGCGGATGAGGCGGGAGAGGCGCCGGTGCGGCGCGGGGCGGGCAGACGACATCCTGGGGCTCGATCGGACTGGATGGATAGCCGGGGCGCGATGCCATGCGCCGCGCGGCAGGCGGTTGCGACTGTAGCGCAATTCGCGCGCCCGCGTCCTTTCGAAACCGATACGGCGCGGGCGAGCGGGGCAATATGTCGCAGTTGACGCGGCGGCCGATGCGATGTCCGCGCAGCCGCGGTTTCGCCCATCTGGGGGCGCAGGCGCGGTAAGATGCGCACAACTCCATTCGCGCAGTGGCGGCCTGCGTTTGCCGGCCGGCCCTCAGACTATCGAATCGATGCAATCCGTTCCGGCTTCCCTGTCCCTGACCGATACAGCGTTCTTCTTCGACTTCGACGGCACGCTCGTCGAACTGGCGCCGACCCCCGACGCCATTCACGTTCCGCCGTCGCTGCTGACGCTGCTCGACGAATTGTCGCGCCGCTCGCACGGCGCGGTCGCGATCGTGTCCGGGCGCGGGATCGACAACCTCGACACGTTCCTGAAAATGCCCGGGCTGCCGATCGCCGGCCTGCACGGCGCGGAGCGCCGCGATGCGAACGGCGACACGCAGCGTATCGGCTTCAACGACGAACGCCTGCTGCGCATCGAGCGCGAGCTTGCCGGCGTGGTCGACCGCCATCCGGGCATGCTGCTCGAAATCAAGGGCGCGGCCGTCGCGCTGCACTTTCGCAATGCGCCCGAGCGCGAGGCGGTGGCGCGCGAAGCGGCCGAGCGCCTCGTCTCCGACTATGCGGATGCGTATGTGCTGCAACCCGGCAAGATGGTGTTCGAGATCAAGCCGAAGGGCGTCGACAAGGGCCGCGCGCTCGCCGCGTTCCTCGACGAGCCGCCGTTTGCGGGCCGCGTGCCGCTGTTCGCGGGCGACGACCTGACCGACGAGAAGGGCTTCGCGGTGGTCAACGCGCGCGGCGGCCTGTCGATCAAGGTCGGCGCGGGCGAGACGTCCGCGCGCATGCGGCTCGATTCGGTCGACGCGCTGCATGAGCAGATCGCAGGCTGGCTCGGTGCGGGGCAACCGCACGCATGAGCCGGCTCATCATCGTTTCAAACCGCGTCGCGCCGATTTCGGAAGGCGAACCGGCGGCGGGCGGCCTCGCGATCGGCGTCTATGATGCGCTGAAGGAAACCGGCGGCATGTGGTTCGGCTGGAGCGGCGAAGTGGTCGCGTCCGGCGCGCCGCAGCCGCAGATCCGCATCGAGGAGCGCGGGCCGGTGACGTTCGCGACCGTCGGGCTGACGCGCCGCGATTACGACCAGTATTACCGCGGGTTCTCGAACGCGACGCTGTGGCCCGCGTTCCATTACCGCGCGGACCTGATCCAGTACGATCGCCACGAATTCGACGGCTACCGCCGCGTCAACGTCTGGCTCGCGCAGCAGCTCGTGCCGCTGCTGCAGGACGACGACGTGATCTGGGTGCACGACTATCACCTGATTCCGTTCGCGCGCGCGCTGCGCGACGCCGGCGTGAAGAACCGCATCGGCTTCTTCCTGCACATCCCGTTTCCGGCCGCGCAGGTGCTCGTCAACGTGCCGCCGCACCGAGAGCTCGTCGAGTCGCTGTGCGCGTTCGATCTGCTCGGCTTCCAGACCGAGCCCGACCTGCGCGCGTTTTGCGACTACGTCGAGTTCGAAGCGGACGGCGAGGTCGAGCACGACGGGCACACGGTGCGCGTACGGGCATTCGGCCAGACGTTGCGCGCGGCCGCCTATCCGATCGGCGTGTATCCGGACGAGATCGCGTCGCTCGCGCAGGCGGGCGAGCACGGCAAGGCGGTGCGCACGCTCGCGACGTCGCTGCGCGGGCGGCAACTGATCATGAGCGTCGACCGGCTCGATTATTCGAAGGGGCTTGTCGAGCGCTTCCGCGCGTTCGAGAAGCTGCTCGAGCACCAGGCGTCGATCCGCAACCGCGTGTCGTTCCTGCAGATCGCACCGTCGACGCGCGCGGACCTGCGCGCGTACCAGGACATCCGCCTGCAGCTCGAAGCGGAGTCGGGGCGCATCAACGGGCGCTACGCGGAGCTCGACTGGGCGCCGATCCTCTACATCCACCGCCAGTACGACCGTCAGGTGCTGGCCGCGCTGTACCGGCTCGCGCGCGTGGGGTTCGTCACGCCGCTGCGCGACGGGATGAACCTCGTCGCGAAGGAGTACGTGTCCGCGCAGAATCCGGACGATCCGGGCGTGCTGGTGCTGTCGCGCTTCGCGGGCGCCGCGCGTGAGCTCACGGGCGCGCTGATCGTCAATCCGATCGATATCGACGGGATGGCCGATGCGCTGTCGCAGGCGCTGACGATGTCGCTCACCGAGCGGCGTGCACGCTACGCAGACATGATCGCGCAGCTTCGCGAGAACAACGTGTCGGTGTGGCGGGACAATTTCCTGCGCGATCTGCAGCAGGTCTGATCCGATTTATTGCTTGCGCTGCAATTGAAAAAGCCGCCGTGCGCAAACACGGCGGCTTTTTTGTCGGCGGATACCGGTGCGTCAGGCCACGCGTTCGCCGGTCGGCGTGTTGCCGTCGGGCGCCGCATGATGGCGGCCGTGCTGTTTCGCGAGCAGGTCGCGGTACAGGCCGGGGCGGTTGCGCAGCACGTCGGGCGGGCCGTCGTCGATCACCTTGCCGTTGTTCATCACGATAATGCGGTCGAAGTTGCGCAGCGTCGACAGGCGGTGCGCGATCGCGATCACCGTACGGCCGACCATCAGGCGGTCGAGCGCGCTTTGGATCGCTTCCTCGGACGCGCTGTCGAGCGCCGACGTCGCTTCGTCGAGCAGCAGGATCGGCGCATCCTTCAGGATCGCGCGCGCGATCGCGATGCGCTGGCGCTGGCCGCCCGACAGCTTGACGCCGCGGTCGCCGACGATCGTGTCATAGCCTTCCGGCATCGCCTCGATGAACTCCGCGCAGCGCGCGTCGCGCGCGGCGGCGAGCACTTCGTCGCGGGTCGCGTCGGGGCGGCCGTACGCGATGTTGTCGTAGATCGTCCGGTGCAGCAGCGAGATGTCCTGCGGCACCAGCGCGATCGCGTAGCGCAGGCTGTCCTGCGTGAGGCCCTTCACGTCCTGGCCGTCGACCTTCACGACGCCGTCCTGCGTATCGTAGAAGCGCTGCAGCAGCGCGAGCACGGTCGACTTGCCGGCGCCCGACTTGCCGATCAGGCCGACGCGCTGGCCCGGCTCGATATGAAGGTCGAAGTGGTCGAGGATGGCGCGGCGGTGCGGGTACGCGAACGTCACGCGCTCGAAGTCGACGCGGCCGCCCTTGGCCGACAGCGGCTGCGCGTCCGAGCGGTCGGGCATCCCGTGCGGTTCGAGCAGCGTCTTCACCGCCTCGGACAGGCGCGCGACGTGCTGCGTGACGTCGACGAGCGCGACCGCGAGATCGCGCGTGCCGTGCAGGATCGTGAAGCCGAGCGAGCTGACGAGCACGATGTCGCCCGACGTCGCGCGGCCCTGGTCCCACAGCCACAGCGCCCAGCCGAGCAGGCCGGCGGACAGCATCGCGGTGATCACCGCATGCAGCAGCCGCAGTTTCTCGAGATAGAGCAGGCTCTGCTGGCGCGCGTCCATCTCGGCCTTCACCGTCGCGCTGAAGCGCTTCTGTTCGCGCAGCGTCATCCCGAACGCGCGTACGAGGCCCATGTTGCCGATCACGTCGACGAGCTCGCCGTCGACCGCCGCGGCCTTCGCCGCGAATGCGTGGTGACGCGCCGAGCCTCGGCCGGCGAGCTTGAACAGGATGACGGACAGCACCGCCGAACAGCCGAGCAGGCCGGCCGCCATCAGCGGATTGACGACGATGATCATCAGGATCGCGCCCATCACCGCGATGCACGGCGGCAGCACGTTCCACGCCATCGTGTTCTCCGACGTGTAGACCGCGTTCGACGTGGCCGTGATGCGGCTGGCGAGCGTGCCCGGCTGCTTCTCCGAGTAATACGTCGGCGAATGGCCGATCAGATACTGGAACAGGTCGCGCCGCAGGTCGCCGGTGACCGCGACGAACGTGTGCGCGGCGACCCACCCGCCGACGCGCCACAGCAGGTTGTCGGCCGCGATCAGCCCGACGAGCAGCGCGAACGCGCTCCACAGCGGGCCGGGGTGATGGCGTCCGGTCGCCAGCACGTCGATCAGGTGCTTGATCGCATATTGCGAGCCGAGCGCGCAGCCGACGGCGGCCAGCACGCTGCAGAGCACGACCAGGTGCGCGACCGGGTGGAGGCGGATGTAGCGGAACAGGAACGCGATCGGCCGGTGCGCGTAGCTCGACAGCTTCGCGTTGTGGGCGTTGCGCTGGGCAGGGGTGAGAGATTCCAAAATATGCGTGCGGTGATTCGGTGATTGAGCGTGGCGGCTGGATCGCAGGCCGACGTTCGCTCGGACTGAATAATCCGGCATTGTAAACAAGGCCGCGCGTCGCGCTGCGCGAATCTTGCCTTGGCCAGAGGCTCGCGATCGATTTTGAGATAAAATCCGGCATCCCGTCGTGCCTCGTGTGCCGGAATCACGCTGCCGGCAGCTACGGGTTAACAAGGATCGCCAAAACGGCCTTCCACTCTAGAACGGACACCCGAGTCCGCGGGTTGCAAAGTGTTGCTCCTTTGTAACAAAGTAAAGTGTTTGAAATGTCGTGCGCCGTATCGGGATTAACCCTAGATAATCGGCTCCGGGTTCGATTCCAGGTTTTTTACGAACCCCTGTCAACGGGTCTTCGTTTCAAACGTTCTATGCCTGTCGCGTCGCCGACGCTCCTTGTGCAGCGCGGGTTCGACGCCCCCGGCAGGCTGATTCGTCCGAGGTTCGGACGACATGTATCCAGCCCGGACCACCGGCAGGTTGCCGACCCATACCTGGTTTTTTGCCGATTTTTTAGGAGTTACGCATGCGAATCGCCCAAATCGCTCCGTTGCATGAAGCGGTGCCCCCGAAACTGTACGGTGGTACCGAGCGAGTGGTGTCCTACCTCACCGAAGCACTCGTCGAGATGGGGCATGACGTCACGCTCTTCGCGAGCGGCGATTCGCAGACCTCCGCGAAGCTCGAAGCGTGCTGGCCGCAGGCGCTGCGCCTCGACCCGACGATCCGCGACGTGATGGCCCCGCACATGCTGCTGCTTGAGCAGGTGCGCCGCCGCGCGGAAGAGTTCGACGTCCTGCACTGCCACATCGACTACTACCCGTTCTCGCTGTTCTCGCGTCAGCCGGTCCCGCATCTGACGACGATGCACGGCCGTCTCGACCTGCCGGAACTGCAGCCGATCTTCAATGCGTTCAGCGACGTGCCGGTCGTGTCGATCTCCGACAACCAGCGCATCCCGCTGCCGCAGGCGAACTGGCTGTCGACCGTCTATCACGGCCTGCCGGAAAACCTGTTGACGCCGATCCCGAACGTGAAGCCGAGCTACCTCGCGTTCCTCGGCCGCATCTCGCCGGAAAAGCGCGTCGACACGGCGATCCGCATTGCCGAGCAGGCCGGCCTGCCGATCAAGATCGCCGCGAAGCTCGACAAGGCCGACCGCGCGTACTACGAAGAGAAGATCAAGCCGCTGTTCGCGCTGCCGCACGTCGAGTACATCGGTGAAATCAGCGAGTCGGAGAAGACCGAATTCCTCGGCAACGCGCATGCGCTGCTGTTCCCGATCGACTGGCCGGAGCCCTTCGGCCTGGTGATGATCGAGGCGATGGCCTGCGGCACGCCGGTGATCGCGTTCAAGCGCGGCTCGGTGCCGGAAGTGATCGACAACGGCGTGTCGGGCTTCGTCGTCGAAGACGAACTGTCGGCCGTCGCCGCGCTCAAGCGCCTCGATACGCTGCCGCGCGAGAAGGTTCGCGCTGCGTTCGAAGCCCGTTTCTCGTCGAAGGTGATGGCGCAGAACTACGTGAAGGGCTACGAGGAACTGCTGCGCCAGAAGCGTCGCACGGTGCTCCGCGAAGTCAACGCAAACTGATTGCGGGCCGCCGCCGCATGGCGGCGCGCGGCCGTCACGACGCCCCGTCCGGGTTCTCCGGCGGGGCGTTGTCACATCTGCGGCGCGGATGTGTTGTATTCTCGCCGCGCCCGGTGCCGCGAACGGCCCTCGAAGCGGCCCGGCACGCCATCCGGCCATCTGTCCAGACGGTAATGTCCCTATAATGGCCGTGCCGTGAAATCCGGCCCAGTATGAATATCCAGAGGAGAGCAGTCTTGGCGAGAACGAAAACCACGCGCGCAGCGCCGGCCCCCGGCGCCGGTGTGATCTTCGCGTTGCGCGCGATCGGTCTCGTGCTGCTCGCGCGCTGGCTGTTCTCGATGTCCCAGATGGGCTATCGCTCGTCGCTGTCGGCGATGGTGTCGTCGCCGTGGGCATTCCTCTACCTCATCCTGATCTTCCTGCTGCTCGCGCTGCCGGGCGCCGCCGCCCGGGCCGAGCGGCCGTTCCATCCGCTGCCGCAGTGGCTGCGCCAGGCGCTGCGCGCGTTCGCGCTGATCGGCTTCCTGTTCGCCGTGTGGTCGATCGGCGCGTTCACGTGGGCGGCCGGCTGGCGCCGCGCCCTGCACGCGGTGACGGCGACCAACGGCTGGCTCGTCGCCGCGCCGGCGCTCTATGCGGCGATCGTCTGGATTTGCCGTCCACGGCCGCTGTGGCGGACCAACGTGGCCGCGCGCCGCTTCGCGGTGGGCCGGTATGCGATTTCGCTCGACGTGCTGACGCGCACCGCGATCGTGTGGATGGAAAGCCGCAAGGTCGGCCAGTACGATGCGCGCGAACTGTCGGTGCGCTGGCCCGGCCGGGTCGCACCCGCCGCGCCCGCCGCGGGCGAGCAGGGGGTGCAGCCGGCGGTCGTGCCGCCGCGCCGCGGCAGCCTGTTCAATCGACCGAAGGTGGAGCTGCTGTGGGATTCGCCGGCGGCGGTCGGCCACAACCGGCAGATCGTGATGCGCGCGCCGCTCACGACCGAAGGCGACCGCGTCGCGGTGCTCGCGCTCGACGCGGCGCTCAAGCAGATCGTCTGACACGGCTCGCGCACCGGGCGCGGCCGACAAGGAGGCGCGATGATCGTCCGCTGGTTGCTGGCTGCCATTCACCTGAGTGCGTTCGGCGTCGCATTCGCCGCGATCGCGGCGCGTAACCGTGCGTTGCGCCGGCTCATCGCGTCGGCGCATCCAGCCGATTTGCCCGGCGTGTTCAAGGCGGATGCGGTCTGGGGGCTGTCGGCGCTCGTGCTGATCGCGACGGGCCTTGCGCGGGCGTTCGGCGGTTTCGAGAAAGGGGCCGCGTACTACCTGCACGAACCGCTTTTTCACCTGAAGATGACCGCGCTCGTGCTGCTCCTGCTGCTCGAAGTCGTGCCGATGCTGGGGCTGATCCGCTGGCGTATCGCCGCGCGGCGGCAGCAACTGCCCGAGCTCGGCCGGGCGCGCACCTATGTGCGGATCGGCCACTGGCAGGCGGTGCTGGTGATCGTCATCGTGTTCGCCGCGTCGGGGATGGCGCGGGGGATCGGGCTGGCCGGGTAGGTGCGGTCGGTTAGGGAGGCCCGGTTAGGGAGGCCCGGTTAGGGGGCGCCCGGTCAGGATCGTCGCGGGGCGACCGGCCGGCCGCGCATTCGCGAATCCCGCTTTTGCTTCGCCGGTCTTTCCCGGCCGGCGATCGCCGATACACGGGCGAATCGCCTCATTCCATTCCGACCGGGCGACCTTGCCGCCCGGTCCGTCCCACGCTCAGCGTACGAGGCACGGGCGCTTGTTGTTGAACGTCCAGCCCGGGATCAGGTACTGCATCGCCGCCGCGTCGTCGCGGGCGCCGAGGCCGTGCTGCTTGTACAACTCGTGCGCGAGCGCGACCGCATCCATGTCGATGTCGATGCCGAGCCCCGGCCGCTTCGGCACTTCCACCAGCCCGTTCTCGATCTTCAGCGGCTCCCGCGTCAGCCGTTCGCCGTCCTGCCAGATCCAGTGCGTATCGATCGCGGTGACCTGGCCCGGCGCCGCGGCCGCGACGTGCGTGAACATCGCGAGCGACACGTCGAAGTGGTTGTTCGAATGCGAACCCCACGTGAGGCCCCAGTCGCGGCACATCTGCGCGACCCGCACCGACCCCTGCATGGTCCAGAAGTGCGGATCGGCGAGCGGGATGTCGACGGCGTGCAACTGCACCGCATGGCCCATCTGCCGCCAGTCGGTCGCGATCATGTTGGTCGCCGTCGGCAGCCCCGTCGCGCGGCGGAATTCGGCCATCACCTCGCGGCCCGAGTAACCGTTCTCCGCACCGCACGGATCTTCCGCATACGCGAGCACGTGATGCTGATCGCGGCACAGCCGCACGGCTTCGTCGAGCGACCATGCGCCGTTCGGATCGAGCGTCACGCGCGCGTCGGGGAAACGCTCGGCGAGCGCCGTCACGGCTTCGATCTCGCTGGCCCCTTCGAATACGCCGCCCTTCAGCTTGAAGTCGTTGAAGCCGTAGCGCGCATGCGCGGCTTCGGCGAGCCGCACGACGGCTTCGGGCGTCAGTGCGGCTTCGTCGCGTACGCGCGTCCAGTCGTCGGTCGCGCCGCGGCCGTCGCGATAGGGGAGCGCGGTCTTCGTGCGGTCGCCGATGTAGAACAGGTAGCCGAGCATCTCGACCCGTTCGCGCTGCTGGCCTTCGCCGAGCAGCGCGGCGACCGGCACGCCGAGATGCTGGCCGAGCAGGTCGAGCAGCGCGGCTTCGAGCGCGGTGACCGCGTGGATCGTCGTGCGCAGGTCGAAGGTCTGCAGCCCGCGGCCGCTCGCGTCGCGGTCGGCGAAGGTGCGCCGCACGTCATTGAGCACCGCATGGTAGTTGCCGACCGGCTGGCCGACGACGAGCGCGCGCGCGTCGTCGAGCGTGCGGCGGATGCTTTCGCCGCCCGGTACTTCGCCGACGCCCGTGCGGCCCGCGCTGTCCTTCAGGATCACGAGGTTGCGGGTGAAGAACGGGCCGTGCGCGCCGCTCAGGTTGAGCAGCATGCTGTCGTGGCCGGCGACCGGAATCGCTTGCAGGTCGACGATGCGCGGCGTGTCGTGGGAGGGCGAGGCAGTGACGGCGTTCATGGGCGGCGATGGCGAAAGAGTGGGCGATGCCGTGCGGCAAAAGCTTTGCCGCGCGCGGCGGGAGGTGCGATCATTCGACAACCGACGTGCGCGGCGCGCAAGCCCCGCATGTCGACTCAACCCGAATGGGGTGGAAGCGACAACCGGGCCGGCGGAGCGCAGAACGCGAACGCGGGTCGATCGTCACGCACGGGACCGGGCGGTGCTGAACAGCCGACCTGAGTCGACAGGAGATCCGTGCGCCGATCATCAGTCGTCGGATGACTTGTGACGCAGTATAATGAATCATCGGCTTTCGCTCAAACCCCGCGTAAACCCTCGGCTCACATTACGATCATTCAAAAAGGAACCGGCCACATGTCCGTGCCTACGCTTCCCGCAGCGCCGCGCCGTCGCGCACGCAGCCTCGCACAAGATGTCGTCGACGCGCTGACCGCGCAGATCGAAAACGGCACGCTGCGGCCCGGCGACAAGCTGCCGACCGAAACCGAAGTCATGGCGGCGCAGGGCGTGAGCCGCACGGTCGTGCGCGAGGCGATCTCGCGGATGCAGGCGAGCGGCCTCGTCGAGACGCGCCACGGCATCGGCAGCTTCGTGCTGGAGCCGTCGCGCCGTCAGACGCTCGGCATCGATCCCGCGACGATCACGACGCTGCGCGACGTGCTCGCGGTGCTGGAGCTGCGTATCAGCCTCGAAAGCGAGTGCGCGAGCCTGGCCGCGCAGCGCGCGAACGATGCCGACCTCGCCGCGCTGCGGCGCGCGCTCGACGCGATCGCGACGGGCGCGGGCGGCGGGCGTGACACCGCGCAGCTCGACTTCCAGTTCCACCTGCAGATCGCGCAGTCCACCGGCAACCGCTATTTCGTCGACATCATGACGCAGCTGGGCACGTCGATCATTCCGCGTACGCGGGTGAATTCGGCGCGCTTTGCCGGCGACGACCTCGAGCGTTACGTCGGCCGGCTGAACCACGAGCACGAGGACATCTACGAGGCGATCGCGCGCCACGATCCGGAAGCGGCGCGCGCCGCGATGCGCACGCACCTCACCAACAGCCGCGAGCGCCTGCGCCGCGCGCACGAGGCAGCCGAGGCCGAGGCGGGCTGACGTTGCGTGACAGAGCTCGCGACACGGCGGGCCTACCTGGATCGCCTTAACATCAGTCGTCGTACGAGGCCGGTATGGCCGCCGCGATCTCCAGGCCAGGCGGCGCTCCCGCCGCCGGCCGTCCGCGTGCCTCGCCGATCAGCCTCCCTTCGTCACGATCGTCTTCCACGCGCCGTTCTTCACCTGGTACAGCGTCGACATCCCGCTCTTCAGCGAGCCGTCGCTCGCGAACGAGATGCGGCCGGTCACGCCTGGGAAGTCGATTTTCTTCAGCGCCGGACGATAGGCCTTCGGGTCGGTCGAACCGGCCGCCTGCATCGCCTTGATCGCCGCCCACGCCGCGTCATAGCCGAACTGCGCATACGACAGCACGTCGACGCCGAAGCGCTTCTTGAAGCGCGCCTCGAAATCCTTCCCCTGCGGCAGCTCGTCGAGCGGCTGACCGTATTCCCACGCCATCGCGCCTTCGGCAGCCGGCCCCGCGATCTTGATGAACTCGTTGTCCTTCACGCCGCCGCCGCCGACGAATTGCGCGTTCAGCCCGAGCTGACGCATTTGCTTGATGAAGTTGGCGGCGAGCGAATCGAGGCCGCCAAAGAAGATCAGGTCGGGATTCTTGGCCTTCAGGCTCGTGATCTGCGCACGGAAATCGACCGCCTGGTTGCTGGTGAACTCGCGACCGATGAGGTTGCCGCCGGCGGCCTTCACGGCCTTCTCGAATTCGTCGGCCTCGCCCTGGCCGAACGCGGTGCGGTCGTCGATGATCGCGATGCGCTTCGCCTTCGTCACCTCGACCGCGTACTTGCCCGCGTTGCCGGCATTCTGGCCATCGGTCGCGATCACCATGAACATGTTCGCGAGCCCGCGCGACGTGAGCGTCGGGTTGGTCGCGGCCGGGTCGATCACCGGAATGCCGGCCTTGTCGTAGACCACCGACGCCGGAATCGTCGTCCCCGAGTTGAAGTGGCCGACCACGACCGACACGTTCTGGTCGACCAGCGCCTGCGCGGCCTGCACGCCGATGCGCGGGTCGGCCTGGTCGTCCTGCACGACGAGATTGAAGCGGGCGGGCTTGCCGGCGATCTGCACCTTCTGCGCGGCCGCATCGTCGAGCGCGAGCTGCACGCCGTTTTGCAGATCCTTGCCGTAGCCGGCGTTCACGCCCGTGAGCGGCGCGGCGAAGCCGACCTTCACGTCGGTTGTATCGGCGGCCTGGGCAGCCTGTTGCGAGAGAAGGGCAAGCGCGGATGCAATCGACACCGACAGCAGGGAATGACGGAATTTCATGTTGTTCCTCTTGTTCGACACCGGCGAGTGGGTACCGCGCGCGCCTGGGCGGGCCGGGCGCGTGCGACGGGCGGGCGGTTCGACCGCTTCTCGGAATCGGGCGGGGAGGTCGGCATCGTGATCCTCGGAAACATCTCCCGTCAGGCTCCGCGAAGAGCCCCGATTGCTTCGATATATAGGTCGCCGATATGCGCGGGTCTTGGAAATTTGTCGCGCATTCGATGCGGATTTGCGCATAGCTTCCGCGCGTGCGCGGGCAGCCGGTATCGGGAGTTTCCCGTCGCGAACGCAACGGGTGCAGAGAAGGGGACGGTGCGGGCAAAAACGCGGCGCGGCCCGTCAGAAGGGCCGCGCCGCGCGTGGGTCGACGTCAGTCGGACAGGGCGTCCGCCGCGGCTTCGGCGTCGTCGTGCGACGCGGTCGTGCGGATCAGCGGGTCGCTGGTGCTGGGGCGGCCCGTTTCGACGTGGCCCGCGAAGCGGCGCAGGAAGCCGAGCA
The DNA here is from genome assembly GCF_016759955.1 of Burkholderia sp. KCJ3K979. Taxonomy (NCBI): domain Bacteria; kingdom Pseudomonadati; phylum Pseudomonadota; class Betaproteobacteria; order Burkholderiales; family Burkholderiaceae; genus Burkholderia; species Burkholderia sp. KCJ3K979. Next base: position 7,526 of record NZ_JACFYV010000042.1, on the reverse strand, counting down.
GGCGGCCGTCGCTGACGGTGAGGTCATACCAGCCGTGGCTGCCGCGCAGGTCCCAGTAATCGTCGACGTGCGCGCCCGGCGCGAGGTCGAACGTACGCGCGTGACCGTGGCCGTACGCGTTCGTGACCTTGAGCCGCACGGCCTTGTGGCCGCGGTTCATCAGGCGCAGCGTGATGTTGCCGTTCGCGACGTCGTAGCCGTAGATCACCTCGGGGTTCACGTTCGCGCTGCCGACGCCGGTCGCAAACGGGCCGCGGAAATGGCAGTAGAAGCCGTTCGGGCCGTAGACGTCGAGGTCGTACAGGCCGAGCGACGCGGCGGCGCTCCACGTATCGGCGATACGTTTGCCGGCTTCGACCGTGTACGTCCACGGGCCGTCGACGCGGTTGCGCGACTGGACCTGGAATGCGGCGCCCGCCCGGCCCGTGTTCGCGAAGGTCAGCCGGAACTGGCCGTTGGCGGCTTCGACGCGGCCGTGCACGAACAGCTCGTACGGCAGCGCGCGCGCCGGACGCAGCCCGGCTTCCTGTTTCGGCAGCTTCTGCAGCAGCGGCGGCACCGGGATGTAGTCGGGATGGCGCACGCGGTCGGGCGGCGCGTAGCCGCTGGTGTCGGGCAGCGTCGGCCATGCGGCGTCCGCGGTCGCGAACTCGAACGCCGACGTCAGGTCGCCGCACACCGCGCGGCGCCACGGCGACACGTTGGCGGCCGTGACCGGATACTGCGCGCCGAAGCGCGCCTCGATGAATTGCAGCAGCGACGTGTGATCGAAGGTCTGCGAGCAGACCCAGCCGCCCTTGGTCCACGGCGACACGACCAGCATCGGCACGCGCGGCCCGAGCCCGTACGGGCCGGCCATGTGCGACGCGTCGCCGGCGAACACCTCGTTGGTCGTCGCGACCGTCGACAGCCCGTTCTCGCGCGACTGCGGCGCGAACGGCGGCGGCACGTGGTCGAAGAAGCCGTCGTTTTCGTCGTACGTGATGAACAGTGCGGTCTTGCTCCACACGTCGGGGTTCGACACGAGCGCCTTCAGCACCTGCTCGATGTACCACGCGCCGTAGTTCGCCGGCCAGTTCGGGTGCTCGGAATACGCTTCGGGCGCGCAGATCCACGACACCTGCGGCAGCGTGCCGTTCTTCACGTCCTGCTGCAGCACGTCGAACAGCGTGCCGCCGGCGCTGATGTTGGTGCCGGTGCGCGCCTTGTCGTACAGCGGCGTGCCGGGCAGCGCGGTGCGGTACTGGTTGAAGTAGAGCAGCGAGTTGTCGCCGTAGTTGCCGATGTACGGGTTTTGCGTCCAGCCCCACGAGCCGTTCGCGTCGAGCCCCGTGCCGACGTCCTGGTAGATCTTCCACGACACGCCGGCCTGCTCGAGCACTTCCGGATAGGTCGTCCAGCCGTAACCCTTTTCCTCGTTGCCGAGCACCGGGCCGCCGCCCGTGCCGTCGTTGCCGACGTAGCCCGTCCACATGTAGTAGCGGTTCGGGTCGGTCGAGCTCGGGATCGCGCAGTGGTACGCGTCGCAGATCGTGAACGCGTCGGCGAGCTGGTAGTGGAACGGGATGTCGTCGCGCTTCAGGTACGCCATCGTCGTGGTGCCCTTGTTCGGCACCCACTGGTCGTAGCGGCCCTTGTTCCAGGCGGCGTGCATGTCCTGCCAGCCGTGCGGGAGGTCCTGCAGGAACTGCAGGCCGAGCTTGTCGGCGCCCGGGTGGAACGGCAGCAGTTCGGCCGGGCCGACCGGCTGGTGAAACACCGACTTGCCGTTCGCGAGGCGCAGCGGGCGCGGGTCACCGAAGCCGCGGACACCGCGCATCGTGCCGAAGTAGTGGTCGAACGAGCGGTTCTCCTGCATCAGGATCACGATGTGTTCGATGTCGCGGATCGTGCCGGTGCGGCGGTTCGCGGGAATCGCGAGCGCATCCCGGATCACGGGCGGAAACAGGTTCAGCGCGGCGGCGCCGGCAGTGCCGGCGGCGATGCGCAGGAAGTCACGACGGTTCGATCGGGTCATGGTCGTTATCGTGGGGTAAAGAGGGAGCCGATTGGCGGGACCTGCGGGAAGGGCGCGCACCGAGTCGCAGGATGCGGCTGCGCCGGTGCGTGCCGCCGCGAGCATAGCGAGGAATCGGTGTCATTCATGTGAAGTCCGGAAACGTTTGCACGGGCAGCGGACCGGCATCGGGATGCGGCGTCAGCAGGTCGGCTGCAACGGGAAAGCGGGACAGCGGGACAGCGGGACAGCGGGACAGCGGGACAGCGGGACAGCGGGACAGCGGGACAGCGGGACAGCGGGAAAGCGGGACAGCGGGACAGCGGGACAGCGGGACAGCGGGACAGCGGGACAGCGGGACAGCGGGACAGCGGGACAGCGGGACAGCGGGACAGCGGGACAGCGGGACGGCAGGACGGCAGGACGGCAGGACGGCAGGACGGCAGGACGGCAGGACGGCGGCGCGCCGCAGCAGCGCAGGACAGTGCCGGCGCGTCAGGCGTCGGTCACCCACGCGCCGAACCATTCGCTCGGGCGGGCGATCTCGTCCTGCGCGGCGACGAGTTCGAGCTCGTAGCGTCGCGCGTCGTAGGTGGCCTTCACGACCGCGTGCACGGCCGCGAGCGTGTGCTCGAACGCGGCGCGCACCGAGTCGCCGCGCAGCCGGCAGGCGACGAAGATCGCGCTGGTCAGGTCGCCGACACCGACCGGGTGGCGCGGAAACGCATACAGCGGCCGCTGGCCGATCCACGCTTCGGTCTCGGTGACGGCGAGCATGTTGAAACGGTCGGCCGGACTGTTGCGGTCATGCAGGTGCTTGACGAGGATGATCTGCGGGCCGCGGCGGATCAACGCGCGGCATGCGTCAACGGCTTCGGCGACGGTCTCGATGCGCCGCCCGGCGAGCTTCTGCAGTTCGGTGTGGTTCGGCGACATGCCGTCCGCGAGCGCGGGCACCTCCTCCACGATGAATTCCTCGACGCCGGGCTCGGGCCGGATGCCGCCCGTCTGGCCCATCGCCGGATCGCAGAAGTACCACGCGTTCGGATTCATCGCCTTTACCGTGCGCACGATCTCGACCGCCGCGCGTGCCTGCGGCGGCGAGCCGAGGAAGCCGGACAGCACCGCGTCGCACCGTTTGAGCACGCCGATGGCGGCGATGCCGTCGACGAGCTGTTCCATCTTCGCGGCGTCGATCGCGCTGCCGGCCCAGTGGCCGTACTGCATGTGATTCGACAACTGGACGGTGTTGAGCGGCCAGACGTTGATGCCGAGACGCTGCATCGGGAACACGGCCGCGCTGTTGCCGGCATGGCCGTAGATGACGTGCGACTGAATGCTGAGGACGTTTTTCATGGGAATTCGCCTGCACGCGTTTCAGGGTCACGTCACACGATACCCGAGTTCGTCAACCGCGCGGAAGTCGCGCGGCCCCGGAGTGTTGCGCGCCGTCGTCACGCGACCGCGTAGAATCGCGGGGCGCGAGACAGCCCCGCTGCGGCCCGGCCGCCCGCGCGCGTCCCCAATCACCGTGATCGCCATGCTTTCGATTTGCAAGATGTTGTCCGTCGCACGTGCCGCCGTGCTCGGCGCGAGTGCCGCCGCCGCGTGCGCGATGCCGGTTGCGGCCGTTGCCGCCACGCCCGCCGCCAACGACGGGCCCGCTTACGGCCCGCGCCTGGAAGGATTCGCGTATCCGGCGCCCGTGCATGAGTACGCGTTCGTGTCGCAACGCGAAACCCTCGAGATGGCGTACCTCGACGTGCAGCCCGCGCACCCGAACGGCCGCACCGTCGTGCTGCTGCACGGCAAGAACTTCTGCGCGGCGACCTGGGAGGACACGATCGGTGTGCTGAGCCGCGCCGGCTATCGCGTGATCGCGCCGGACCAGATCGGCTTCTGCAAGTCGTCGAAGCCCGAGCGCTACCAGTACAGCTTCCAGCAACTCGCACGCAACACGCACGCGCTGCTCGAATCGGTCGGCGTGAAGTCGGCGACGATCATCGGCCACTCGACGGGCGGGATGCTCGCGATCCGCTATGCGCTGATGTATCCGAAGGCGACCGACCAGCTCGTGCTCGTGAACCCGATCGGCCTCGAGGACTGGAAGGCGCTCGGCGTGCCGCCGCTGTCGGTCGACTACTGGTATGCGCGCGAACTGAAGACCAACGCCGACGGCATCCGCCGCTACGAGCAGTCGACCTACTACGCGGGCAAGTGGGCGCCGTCGTACGAGCGGTGGGTGCAGATGCTCGCCGGGATGTATCGCGGCGCCGGCCGCGACGCGGTCGCGTGGAATTCCGCGCTGATCTACGACATGATCCTCACGCAGCCGGTGGTCTACGAATTCGGCGCGATTCGCGTGCCGACGCTGCTGATGATCGGCGACAAGGATACGACCGCGATCGGCAAGGACGTCGCGCCGCCCGACGTGCACGCGAAGCTCGGCCGCTATCCTGAGCTCGCGAAGCGCACGCAGGCCGCGATTCCCGGCGCGCAGCTCGTCGAATTTCCGGCGCTCGGACACGCGCCGCAGATCCAGGACCCGGACGCGTTCCACAAGGCGCTGCTCGACGGGCTGGAGGCCGTGCACCCGCAGTGACGGGGGGCAGGCGGCAGGCCGCGCGCGGTCGCGCCGTCAGCGTGCCTCGCTCGCGAGCTCGTCGCGGATCTGCGCGGCCAGTTCGAACGAGCGCAGCCGCGCGGCGTGATCGTAGATCTGCGCGGTGATGATCAGCTCGTCGGCGCCCGTCTGCGCGATGCGGTCGCGCAGCTTGTCGCGCACCGTGTCGCGCGAGCCGACCGCCGCGAACGACAGCGAATGGGCGACGGTCGCGAGCTCGAGTTCGTTCGCCTCGAGCACGTCGACGGGCGGCGGCAGCTTGCCCGGCGTGCCGCGCCGCAGGTTGATGAACTGTTGCTGCAGCGACGTGAACAGGCGCCGCGCCTCGTCGTCGGTCTCGGCCGCGAACACGTTGACGCCCACCATCGCATGCGGTTTCGGCCACGCGGCCGACGGCCGGTATTGCGCGCGATAGATCTCGAGCGCCCGCATCAGATAGTCCGGCGCGAAATGCGACGCGAACGCGAACGGCAGCCCGAGCATCGCCGCGAGCTGCGCGCTGAACAGGCTCGAACCGAGCAGCCACACCGGGACGTCGAGCCCCGCGCCGGGCACCGCCCGCACGCGCTGGCCCGGTACCGGCTCCGCGAAGTAGCGCTGCAGCTCCGCGACGTCGTCCGGAAACGAATCGGCACTGCCGATCAGGTCGCGGCGCAGCGCGCGCGACGTGGTCTGGTCGGTGCCGGGCGCGCGGCCGAGGCCGAGATCGATGCGCCCCGGATACAGCGACGCGAGCGTGCCGAACTGTTCGGCGATCACGAGCGGCGCATGGTTCGGCAGCATGATGCCGCCCGAGCCGACCCGGATCGTCCGGGTGGCACCCGCGACGTGGCCGATCACGACGGCGGTGGCCGCACTCGCGATCCCCGGCATGTTGTGATGCTCGGCCAGCCAGTAGCGCTGGTAGCCCCAGCGTTCCGCATGCTGCGCGAGATCGACGGTGTTACGGAACGCCTGCGAGGCGTCGGCGCCGGCCGGAATGGGGGCGAGATCGAGTACGGAAAACGGTGTCATCGGAAGACCTTCGAAACGGGTGGCGTGGTGATGCGCTGACGCAACAAATGCCAAGGATTTTGCCAAAGGGTTCCGGAACGTGCTGGCGGCGCGCGGATACCCATGCGCCTTACAGGGGTGCAGGGTTGCTTGCGACGATCGTTGCAAAAATCAAGCTAATCGCTGATTAATTACCAAACTTTACGGCGATTGGAAGTGAAACCGCATCGACATACAAATTTGCACGAAACGTTTGATTTTAAAGACTGCAATACGCCTGCAAAGTACTTACGCTAACGTGAACGTGGCCGGGCCGATCAGGTCCGTCGACCGCTCAGCTTTGCCGGAATTGCACTAGTCCGTTTCTCGAAGCGCCGCACGCGGGGGGCTGCGGACTGCTAAAATCCGGCGCCTGCCCATGTTGTGCCGATGGAGCCATTCGAGTCTTCCCGCATGCCGTCCGGGCGCTGCGCGGGGATACGCCACGCGAAGCCGGGCATGGCCGCACCCGAACGACGGGTCGTGCCTCCCCCATTACAGACGCTGCTGGAACAAGGAGTCGGGTCGTGCCCGCGTTCGTCGTCGTCGGAATACCGCATCACGCTCAATCACGCTCAAGCGTTTGCCATGGCGCCCCGTTCGCCGGGAGGCCTCGCGCATGACGCCCGCCGCAACGCTGCTCGACTGGCTGCTGATCGTCTTCACGCTGGCCGCGGCCGGCTACGCGCTCGTCGCGGCCTTCGCGCCGCGGCCGCGCACGCCGCGCACCGCGGTGCGCGACGGCTTCGAGCCGGTCAGTGTGCTGAAGCCGCTGTGCGGCGCGGAGCCGCACCTGTATGAAAACCTCGCGACCTTCTGCGCGCAGCGCCATCCTCGCTACGAGGTGCTGCTCGGCGTCGCATCGTCGGCCGATCCGGCCATCGCCGTCGTCGAGCGGCTGCGCGCCGATCATCCGGAGTGCGACATCACGCTCGTGATCGACGCGCGCGTGCATGGCAAGAACCTGAAGGTCAGCAACCTGATCAATCTCGCCGAGCGCGCGAAATACGGCCGCATCGTGATCGCGGACAGCGACATCGCGGTGCAGCCCGACTATCTGGAGCGTGTCACGGCGCCGCTGGCGGACCCGTCGGTGGGGGTCGTCACGTGCCTGTATCATGCGCGCAGCGTCGGCGGCTTCTGGACGCGGATCGGCGCGCAGTTCGTCGACGCGTGGTTCGCGCCGTCGGTGCGCATCACGCACCTCGGCCGCTCGAGCCGCTTCGGCTTCGGCGCGACGCTCGCGCTCACGCGCGACACGCTCGACCGGATCGGCGGGCTCGTCGCGCTGAAGGACGAACTGGCCGACGATTTCTGGCTGGCCGAGCTGCCGCGTCGCCTCGGGCGGCGCACCGTGCTGTCGGAGGTCGAGGTCGCGACCGACGTGATCGAACCGTCGTTCGGGCCGCTGTGGCACCGCGAGACGCGCTGGCTGCGCACGATCCGTTCGCTGAACCCGGCCGGCTTCGCGTTCCTGTTCATTACGTTTACCGTGCCGTGGCTCGCGATCGGCGCGGCGCTCGCACTGCGCCTCGACGGCACCTTCGCCGGCACGCTGGCGGGCGGGGCGGCCGCGGTCGGCGCATTCGGCCGGCTCGTGCTGCATGCGCGCGGCGAGGACGGCTGGCGCGCGTTCTGGCGCGACCTGCCGCTCGTCGCGGTGCGCGACACGCTGCTCGCGCTCGAGTGGCTCGCGGCCGTGTTCGGCACGCACGTCGTGTGGCGCGGCGCCAGGATGACGGTCGTCGGCGGCGAACGCGCGACGGCGGCCGTGGAAGCAGTGGACGGCCGCTAGGGCCGTCGATCGAACCCGGCCCGCGGGCCGAGACGCGTCGCACGGCGAAACCGCGCGGCGCGACATGACAGAGAGGCGGG
>NZ_JACFYV010000429.1:0-1212 GCF_016759955.1 Burkholderia sp. KCJ3K979 | reverse complement strand
AACCACCGCCGCGCTGACGCAGACGGCGCCGCGCGCCACGGTCACGCCGCGACCGGCTGCTACGCAGCAGCCGCGTCCGCCGGTGCGCCCGGTCACAGGAACTACGCCAGCCGGCCTGTCGACGGACGCGGCACGACGCCGCTCGGCGCCGCCCGCGCCGGCGCGCGCGCCGCTCTATGCGTGGAACGAGAAGCCGGCCGCGCCGATTACGCCCGCACCGAGCGTTCACGACACGCTGCGTTCGATCGAGGCCAGCACCGCGCAATGGGCGTCGCTGGGCGGCACGCCGTCCGGCGGTGCAGCGCAGACGGCGGCCGCTGCCGTGGCCGGTGTGGCCGGTGTGGCCGCCGCAGCCGGCAGCGTGGCCGCGCCGGCATCGGCGGCCGTGTCGAATGCGTTCGGCTCCGCGACGCACGGCATCGCAGCCCAGGACGCCAATACTCCGGCCGAACACGATGCCGCGCCCGCATACGACGACAACGCGCCGATCGTGCTCGACGCCTTCATGCCGGCGCAGTCCGGCATCGCGCAGGCTCCGGTTGGCGATTTGTCCCCTCCTGCATTCGGTGACGCTGAACCGAACGCACGGTCGAATGCCGGCAGCGACGATGCCGCGTTCTCGCATCGCGCCGACGACGCAATCCGTCACGTCGACGCTACGCCCGCCGCGCCGGCATTCGGGGTCGCAGCACCGTCGATCGACGCACCCATCGACCTCGCGCCTTGGGAAGATGTCGTCAGCGCGCCGGTTCCGGCGCTCGACGCGTCGACCGGAAACCCGATCGCCGAGCCGCCGGCAGTCACCGCGGGACCGCAATCCGCGCATTCAGCCTTCCCACAAGGAAGCGATGCAGCGGTTCGCGACCTCGACACCAGCAAGCCGACCGGGTCTATCGATATCGACGACCACGCCGACGCGCAACCGGCGTCTGCAATCGATCGCGCCGCTTCGGCCCGCGTGCCTCAAGGGGCTGCCGACCCGCACGCCGCCGCGAAGCCTGCCGACGGCATCGTTCCGTTCGCTGCCCTGCCCGCTTCGTCGCTCGCGGGAACGTCCGTGAGCGCAGGTTCGGAAACCGCGTCGATCGCGGCAACGTCCGCACCGGCGGCATCGAATCCCGTGCCGGACGCCGTCAAGCCGGTCGAGGTGGCGGAACCCGCGGCACCGCTGTCGGCGGTCGCTCAACGCGCGACGCCCGCTACATATTGGAC
>NZ_JACFYV010000428.1:0-1248 GCF_016759955.1 Burkholderia sp. KCJ3K979 | reverse complement strand
GGAAAAGGCGGGCATGCGGGCGGGCATGCGGCTGGCAGGCGCGTGTCGATGCGCATGCAACGAAAACGAAAATGCCGCGCCCGCCGAAGCGGGGCGCGGCATTCGAGGCGGGAGCGCCGAACTCAGGCGGCCGGCTGGTTGCTCAGGCAGCTCTTCATGAACGCCTTGCGATCGTCACCCTTCTTGCCGGTGGCCTGCGTGTTGCACGCCTTCATCTTTTCCTGCTGCGTCATCGCCTTCGCGGGCTTCGCCGACAGGCAGTCCTTCATGAACGCCTTGCGTTCGTCGCCCGTCTTGCCGGCTGCCTGGGTATTACAGGCCTTCATCTTGTCCTGCTGGCTGTTCGCCGCGAATGCGGGGGAAGCCAGCATGCCGCCGAGAAGCACTGCGGCTACGAGCGATTGGATTTTCATTTCGACACTCCCATGGGGTGAATTGCGTTTTATATCGACGCCGTCACGAAGCCCGGCGCGACGTGAACAGGGTCGCATCGCGCCGCGCGCTCCGATTATGGCAAATCAATGTGAAAACACCAAAACGGCATTTCTATAACGCAGTGGGCGGCATGGCCGTTGACGGCGTGCACGCGCCGGCGATCGGGACAAACCATGACACGGGGCCGCGCCGCGCGCGTTCGCGCCGGACCTACCGGACGCCGGCCGCGAGCCATTACAATCGCGGCCATGAATACACCGAACACCGCATCCCCTTCGTCCGCGCCGGCGCTGCCGCGCATCGCCGTACTCGCCACCGGCGGCACGATCGCCGGCGCCGCGCCCGACGCGGCCAGCACGGCCGGCTACCAGGCCGGCGCGCTCGGCGTCAATTTCCTGGTCGACGCCGTGCCGGCGCTTGCGTCGGTCGCGCGCATCGACGCGGAGCAGGTCGCCAGCATCGACAGCAAGGATCTCGCGCTGCCGCTGTGGAACACGCTCGCCGCGCGGATCGACGCGCTGATGGCCGACCCGGCGATCGACGGCATCGTGATCACCCACGGCACCGATACGCTCGAGGAAACCGCGTATGCACTGCATCTGGTCGTTCGGGGCGACAAGCCGGTCGTGCTGACGGCCGCGATGCGGCCGGCGACCGCGCTGTCGTCCGACGGCCCGCTGAACCTGCTGAACGCGGTGACGGTGGCCGCCCATCCGGCCGCGCGCGGGCAGGGCGTGCTGGTCGCGTTCAACAACCGGATCCACGGCGCGCGCGAGGTCGTGAAGACGAGCACCTATGCGGTCGACGCGTTCC
>NZ_JACFYV010000427.1:0-1260 GCF_016759955.1 Burkholderia sp. KCJ3K979 | reverse complement strand
CCCTTGTTCGCCGCGTACGGGCGGCCGGTATTGGGGTCGACGACTGCCGCCAGCGCGGCGTCGACTTGTGCCCGGTCAATGCTCATCAAAACTCCATGAAAACGTTTTTCTCGCGCGCAAACGTCAAAAAATATCAAATTACGCTGCGAAAATCGGGAAAAGTGAAAGAATCTGTTGCACGCCATTGCGCGAACGCGCGACCCGGCGCACTCTTCGCGTGCGGCATGCTATAGGGCCAAATCGGCCGCTCACCGCCTATATTGTAGAGGCTGACGCGTCGCGCTGCCCGAACAGCCACGCTGACGGACAGGGCATGCGACCGCCTCGGCGGCTGCCGCGAGCGCAGGCCGGCCCTCCTTTTTCGGACGGCCCGCGCAGGGAGCCATAACTGTTGTTTGTCGTCGTTGTCGACTCGTTCAACCAAGAGAGGAATCCAAGATGAACATGAAAATCGCGACTCGCCTGTCCGTATTCGCACTCGCCGGCGCACTGCTGGCAGGCTGCGCCACGCAGCAAGGCAACAATACGGCCGTCGGTACCGGCACGGGCGCGGCGCTGGGCGCGGGGATCGGGGCACTGGCCGGTGGCGGCAAGGGCGCGGCGATCGGCGCGGGCGTCGGCGCACTGGTCGGTGGCGTGACGGGTTACAACTGGCAGGCGATCAAGAACAAGCTCGCACCGTCGGCGGCGCAGACGGGCACGCAGGTCACCGAGCAGCCGGACGGCTCGCTGAAGCTCAACGTGCCGAGCTCGGTCACGTTCGCGACGAACCAGTACGCGATCACGCCGGCGTTCACGCCGCTGCTGAACGACCTCGCGACGACGCTGAACCAGAACCCGCAAGTCACGGCATCGATCGTCGGCTACACGGACAGCACGGGCTCGCAGCAGCTGAACCAGACGCTGTCGCAGAACCGCGCGCAAAGCGTCGTGAACGCGCTCGTGCAGCGCGGCGTGAACGGCGGCCGTCTGTCGGCGCAAGGCATGGGCCCGTCGAACCCGATCGCGGACAACGCGACCGAAGCCGGCCGCGCACAGAACCGCCGCGTCGAGATCTACCTGCGCGCGCCGCAACAGCATCAGTAAGCGCGACCACAAGAGGAATCGTGCGGGCATCCTGCCCGCACAGCCCCGCCGGATAAGGCTTTCGGCGGAGCCGGTAACAAATCGAAAAAATTTTCGAACTTCTGTCGCAAGCCGTGGTCAGTATTTACGGTACGTGGCTGGTGTTGCCGGCGCGTCACCATTCTCCTCTTGTCG
>NZ_JACFYV010000426.1:0-1297 GCF_016759955.1 Burkholderia sp. KCJ3K979 | reverse complement strand
GGCCTGCCGGTGCAGCGCCGAATCGGGGCGGGCGAGATCGGCCTTCAGCCACGCACGCAACTGGTCCCACAAGTCGCGCGCATACTCGTTGAACGCATCGCCGTCGCGAATATAGCGCTTGATCTCCTCGCCCTTCGCGATGAACGCAGGGTCGTGCTTCAGCCGCTCGGTCAGCCGCACGACCGTCCGGTCGAAGCGTTGCCGCAGCTCGTGCTCGGGGTCGGCCGCCACGCCTTCGAGCACGCGGCTCACCGCGCTCGCGAGCATGCGCGCGCCGTTCTCGCCGAACCACTGCGTCGGCATGATCTTCTCGACCTTCGGGTATTGCGTCTTCAGCCACTCAACGATGAAGCCCGCGATCACCTCGCGGTTCTCTTCCTTGTCGAGCACGTCGACCACCTGTTCGATCGCGTCGTCGAGCAGCGCCTGGTGGCGGCCGTCCTTCGTCAGCGTGTCGAGGATCGCGCCGGCCGATTGCGACAGGTCGACCCGGTCGATCACCGCGCGGAATGCATCGTGGACGAACGACTGGATTCGCGCGTCGTCGGTCATGTCGAGCGCGAAGCTCATCAGCTTCGTCACGTAGCCGCCGAGGGCGTCGGTGTTCGCCGGCTCGCCGAGCCACGCGCCGAGCTTCTGCGCGGGATCGTGCTGGCGGATCTGCGCGGCGAGCGCGTCGGGGCCGAGGAATTTCTCGCGCACGAATACCGCGAGGTTGTCGGCGATCTTGTCCTTGTTCTTCGGAATGATCTCGGTATGGCGCGACACGAACGGAATCGGTACGCGACGGAACAGCGCGACGACCGCGAACCAGTCGGCGAGCGCACCGACCATCGCGGCTTCGGCGACGGCCTTGAAACCGTCGACCCACGGGCCGCGCGGCAACAGGATGGTGGTGACGAACACCGCGACGGCGGCCAGGAGCAGCCATAGCGCGCGGCGCTTGCTGCGTTTCAGTTCGAGGGCTTTGTCTGGCGTCATGGGCGACCGGTGAAACGGCAATGCCGCTAATATGCACCGATCGCCGACCGACGACAAACCCGCACGCCGGGCATGTCGCCCGGCACGGGCTTCCGTCCACGTGCCAGTTGCCCGGTGCGAACGCGGCCACGCCGGCCGCGTTCACCCACCGCGTCACAGAAACGTTTTCAGGTTCACCGCCGGATCGGCCAGCTTCACCGGATCGGGCACCGCCCCTGCCGCGATCAGCCGGCGCGACGCGCCGATGTCGCGCCCCAGGTTCGCCGCGGCCACCGCGACGATCCTGCCGTCGTCGCCGAGCCCGAACACCGTGAAC
>NZ_JACFYV010000425.1:0-1338 GCF_016759955.1 Burkholderia sp. KCJ3K979 | reverse complement strand
TGGAGCAGCCCCCTGAAACGCCGGACACAGTCACCCACTTACAATAACGGGTAGGCATAAGACTGTGTTTTTGACTAACACCAGGCAGGAAGTGATGGAAGTGTTGACGGGCCCGGAGCGCCGGCGGCGCTGGACGGCGGAGCAGAAGCTGGCGATGGTTCGCGAGAGTTTCGAGCCGGGGAAATCGGTTTCGATGGTCGCGCGCCAGCACGGCGTGAATCCGAACCAACTGTTCCACTGGCGCAAGCTGTATCAGGATGGGAGCCTGTCAGCGGTTAAAGCTGGCGAGGAGGTGGTTCCGGCCTCGGAACTGGCCGATGCGCTCAAGCAGATTCGTGAGCTGCAACGGATGCTCGGCAAGAAGACCATGGAGAACGAGATTCTCCGCGAAGCAGTCGAGTACGGTCGGGCAAAAAAATGGATAGCGCACTCGCCCTCGCTGCCGGAGGACGACCAGTGAAACTGGTTTGTGAAGTTCTCGGCGTGTCGCGCTCGAACGTATCGGCACGGCTGTCGCGTCCGGCGACGTGGCGCGATGGCCGTCAATCGAGGCAGACTGACGACGCGGCCGCGGTCGAGGAGATCCGCCGGGTCATTGGCGATTTGCCCAGCTATGGCTATCGCCGGGTTTGGGGCATCTTGCGCAACGAGCGCGTTGCAGTCGGACTGGCGCCGTTTAATGCCAAGCGAATCTATCGCGTCATGCGCACACATGGGCTGCTGATGCAGCGCCGACCGATTCCACCTCGGCCCCAACGTCGACACGACGGCAAGGTAGCCGTAGCGCGCAGCAATCAGCGATGGTGCTCGGACGGCTTCGAGTTCCGCTGCGACAACGGCGAGCCGCTGCGCGTAACGTTCGCGCTGGATTGCTGTGACCGTGAGGCAATGAGCTGGACGGCTACGACGGCAGGCCACAGCGGCGACATCGTGCGCGACGTGATGCTGGCTGCAGTGGAAAATCGGTTTGGCAACGAGCTGCATACGCCGTCCGAAATCGAGTGGCTGAGCGACAACGGTTCGGGCTACACGGCCGACGACACGCGTCGGTTCGCAGTGGCCATCGGCCTGAAGCCATTGACCACGCCGGTATGCAGCCCGCAAAGTAACGGGATGGCCGAGAGCTTCGTGAAGACGATGAAACGCGACTACGTCGCCTTCATGCCGAAGCCGGACGCAGCGACTGCTGCACGCAACCTGGCCATCGCGTTCGAGCATTACAACGAGAAGCATCCCCATAGCGCGTTGAAATACCGCTCGCCTCGCGAGTTCCGGCGCTCGATGGATTCAGCAACCTTAGTGTGATGCTGTGTCCGGTATTACAGGGTCAACTCCACC
>NZ_JACFYV010000424.1:0-1370 GCF_016759955.1 Burkholderia sp. KCJ3K979 | reverse complement strand
CGCTTAATAGGATGGTCAGCCCGATCCTCACTCAGTGGACTACGCTGAGTGAGGATTTTGTCCTTCTGGAGGACCATCATGGACACGGTATCGCTGATCGGAGTCGATCTCGGCAAGCACTGCTTCCACCTGCATGGGCAGGATGCGTCAGGCAGGATGGTGTTCCGTAAGAAGCTCACGCGTAGCCAGATGTTCACGCTGCTGGGCAATTTCCCGAGTTGTACGGTGGTCATGGAGGCCTGCGCCGGTGCGCACTGGATCGCCCGCCGACTTCAGGCGCTGGGCCACGAGGCCAAGCTGATTTCCCCTCAGTTCGTCAAACCGTTCCGGCAAGGCAACAAGAACGATTTCGCGGATGCCCAGGCGATCTGCGAAGCTGCTTCACGACCGAGCATGCGTTTCGTGAGCCCGCACAACGAAGCTCAGCAGATCGTTTCAGCCTTGCATCGCGTGCGCGGGGGGCTGGTGCGCGAGCGCACCGGCACGATCAACCAAATTCATGCGTTTCTGTTGGAATTCGGCATCAGCTTGCCGCGCGGCATGGCGGTGATCCGGCGACTGCCCGCCGTGCTGGAGGCAGAATCGTTGCCGCCGCGGCTGGTAAGCGTGATCGAACGTCTGCACGCGCACTGCAAGTATCTGGACGAACAGATCCATCAGCTCGAACGTGAGTTGCTTACCCAGCTACACGAGGACGAACGCAGCGAGCGGCTGCTCGAGATTCCCGGCATTGGCCCGATGACCGCCAGCGTGTTGATGTCGGAGTTGGGCGATGCGCGCCAATATGGTTCGGCAAGGCAGTTTGCGGCGTCGGTCGGGCTGGTGCCGCGGCAGTACAGCACCGGCGGCAAACCAACGCTCCTCGGCATCAGCAAGCGCGGGGACAAGGAATTGCGGCGGCTGCTGGTGCAATGTGCGCGGACCATCATGCAGCGCATCGAGCACCGCACGGATGCATTGGGCGTCTGGATTCGCGGCCTGTTGGCGCGACGACATTCGAACGTAGTGGCTTGCGCGTTGGCCAATAAATTGGCGAGGATCGCGTGGGCCATCCTCGCCAAAGGGACACACTACCGAAGCACCGAGGCTGTTCCCGCGGTCTGACGCTTCGTGTCGCTTACGGCTTCAGTTGCAGCAGTCACACCTGGTTTTGCGACGCGAGATACGTGAAGGCATAAACGACTCAACGGCCGGACAAGTAACCTGACAACAAAAACAGCATCTCAATGCTGTACGCTTTTTGAGGTTTGCCCGGCGCGGCTCCCATCATGGGGCTGGATCACTCCATCCACGACCCCGGATAGATTCGAGCAAGTCCACTTTAGGTCAACACTGCCTCGCTTGCAAAAATCGGGCTGACCATAGATTTT
>NZ_JACFYV010000423.1:0-1371 GCF_016759955.1 Burkholderia sp. KCJ3K979 | reverse complement strand
CCGCCGCACCGCTTACCGTGACGGTCCAGCCGGGCCAGTCGCTGAACGACATCGCGAAAGCGGCCACGCAATCGCATGATCCGGCCGTGCTCGCACGCGCTGGCCGTGCGTTGTTCGACGCCAATCCGCAGGCGTTCATGAAACGCGACGCGAGCCGCCTGAAAGTCGGCGCGACGCTGACCGTGCCCGCGCTCGACGCGACCGGCGCGGCGCTCGTGCCGGCCGGCGCATCCGCTGCCTCCGGTACGGCGGCTGCTTCCGCGCCCGCCGCCGCATCGGGCGGAGCGGCGATCGCGCAGCATGGCGCATCCGCGCCGCATCCCGGCTCGACCGTGCAACCCGCGCCGGTGGCGCCGGCCGTGCATGCGGCGCCGGTGAGCGGGGCGAGTGTCGCGACGGCGACGGCGGCGGGAGCGTTGGCCTCGAACGGTGCTTCGGCTTCGATCGGCGCATCGGCCGCATATGGCGCGTCGGCTGTCGAAAGCACGCAGCCGGCGGCGTCCACGGCCGGGGCAAGCGGCCCGCACGTGTGGAGCGGTGCGATCCAGTCGGCGCCGTCGTCCGCGAGCGAGGCCGCGGGGCAGGCGGTGCCGGGTAGCCCGGTTTCCGGCGTGCATGAACCGGCCGGCGCGGCGCCCGCGGTGAGTGCGTCGCAGCCGCGGCCGTCGAGCCTTCAGCAATTGCTGGCGTTGAAGAATCGCGTGCTGATGGAGTTGCAGAAGCACGGCATCGGCAAGCCGGCGACGACGACCGGCGTCGCGCCTGCTCCGGCGCCCGCCGCGCCGCGTCCGGCCGCGAATGACGTGGGTGCATCGGCCGCGGCATCGACGGCGGACGAAGCCGCGTCGGGTGCGGCAGCGAGTGCGCCGCAACCGGCATCGGCTTCGGTACAACCGGTCGCGCCTGTCGCGACGCCTGCACGTCGTACCGAACAGATGGACTGGCGCCCGGTCGCCGTGGCCGGCGCTGCCGTGATCGTGCTTGCGGCCGGCTTCGCATGGCGCAAGCGCCGGAAGGGTCGCCGCGCTGACGATGCGGGTACCGTTGCGACTGCGGCCGCAGGGGGCGGTGCCGTGGCTGCGGAAGCCGAAGCCGCGTCGTCCGTCGAACGAGAACTGCCGATCACGCCCGAGATGCCGGTGGCACGCGATGCGGCGTCCGACATGACCCTCGCCGCGGCGACTGCCGCTGCGGCGGAGACGATCGAGCCGCCCGCAGCGGACACATCGCCCGCGCCTGAAGTGATGACGCCGCGTGACGAGTCGCCCGAATTGCCGGCTGCTCACGCTGCGGGGCCGCTCGCGAACGAGGCGACTCCGGTCGAGGCTCCGCACGACGCAGAACCGGCGGGAAAAACCACCGCAGCGGACC
>NZ_JACFYV010000422.1:0-1390 GCF_016759955.1 Burkholderia sp. KCJ3K979 | reverse complement strand
ATGCCTAGCATCGCGACCGCGATCGCCCTGCCGCGCAGCGACGGGTCGACCAGCCGGCTCGCGTAGCCCGCCAGCAGCGCCCACAGCAGCCCGGCCGACATCCCCGCGACGAAGCGCGCGGCCAGCGTGAGCGCGTAGTACGGCGACGCGGCCGTCAGCGCATTCGACACGACGAAGCCGGCCAGCGCCGCGAGCAGCAACCGGCGCCGGCGCATCGCACGCGTCGCGGCGACGAGCGGGATCGCCGCGACAATCGAACCCAGCGCATAGACGGTCACCAGTTGACCGATCAGCGCCTCGGTCACGTGCAGGTCGGCGCTCATCAGCGGCAGCAGGCCGGCCGGCAACGCTTCGGTGAGCACCGTGATGAAGCCGGCGGTGGCCAGCGCGAGCAGGTTCGCGACGGGCAGACGTGCACGAGCCGGCGCGGACGAATCTGCCGCACGATCGACAGCGCGGTCGGAGACGGGTACGCACTCGCTCATGCCGCGCTCCGGTCGTCGATGCCATACACCGCATCGCGCACGTCGGTGACGATGCGCCCGTGCATCCCTTCGTACAACGTATTGGTCAGCGCGACGACCGTCAGCCCGGCTGCACGGTCGACGAACCACGCGTGCCCGTACGCACCGCCCCAGCGCCAGGTGCCGACCGACTCCGGCGACTGCGCGGCCACCGGGTCACGCAGCACGGAAAATCCGAGTCCGAAACCGAATCCCGGCGCATCCGGCAAGTCGTGCGCGCCCGGCTGCACCCGCGCCATCTCGTCGATCCAGCGCGGTGCGAGCCAGCCGTCGAGGCCCGTGCGCAGCGTATCGAGCAGCGTCAAGCAATCGTGCGCGGTGCCGACCATGCCCGCGCCGCCCGACGGCCACGCGGTCGCGTCGAACGCGCGCGCCGGCTCGAAGCGGATGCCGACCGTGCCGTCGAACACCGGCACGAGATCGTCGTCCGCCATCCGGCGCGGCACGTCGGGCGTACTGACGTAAGGCGTCGCCAGACGCGCCGCGTCATGCGTGAAAAATGCCGTGTCGGTCATGTCGAGCGGCGTCGTCACGAGCGCCGCCACGGCGTCGGCGAGCGGCCGGCCGTCGACCGCCTCGATCAGCGCGCCGACCACGTCGGTCGCAAGCGAGTAGCCCCACGACGTGCCAGGCGCGAACTGCAGCGGCACGCCGGCGATGCGCCGCACGTTCTCGGCGAGCGACAGGCTCGCGCGATCCATCCCGTCGGACACGCCCGCTCGCGCATACGGGCCGTCGGCGTCGGCTTCGAGAAAGCGATAGCCGAGCCCGGCCGTGTGCGACAGCAGATGCCGCAGCGTGATGTTCGCCGGCGTGCCGCTGCAGTTCGCGCCTGGCACGTCGGTCGCAAGCGAGTAGCCCCACGA
>NZ_JACFYV010000421.1:0-1393 GCF_016759955.1 Burkholderia sp. KCJ3K979 | reverse complement strand
CGCGGGGCTCGCGACCGCCAGCAGCAGGACGAGCCGCAGGGCGCGGGCAAGGTACAGGGATCGTCGCATTCGTCGTGTCCGCCTGAGGGTCAGGCCTCCTCGGAAACCCTTGAGACGGAGATCAAATGCGTGCTGATCGACTCGACCATCGTGCGAGCCCACCAGCATTCGGCCGGTGCTCGAAAAAAAGCGGCTCGCAAGCGCTCGGGCGTTCGCGCGGCGGACTGACGACCAAGCTGCATCGGCTGGCGAGCGCCTCCACTGACCTGAGACGTTTCTTGTAGCCATTCAGCAAGTGAGTTCTCTTTTATCCTAGAGGCAAGGAGAACTCGATGAAGAAGCGATTTACCGACGAGTAGGTCATTCGAATCTTGCGCGAGGCCGAGAGCCGGGACGAGCCGGTGAAGGATCTGTGCAAGCGCCACAACATCTCGGAACAGACGTTCTATCGTTGGCGCAACAAGTTCGGCGGCATGGATGTGGCCGATGCCCGCCGGCTCAAGGACCTGGAATCGGAGAACGAGCGGCTCAAGCGTTTGATCGCAGAGCAATTGCCGGTCATCGACGGCCTGAAGGAATTCGGCCGAAAAAAATGAGTACCCCAACGGGCCGGCGCGACGCGCTGGAAGTCCTGACTCGGCGGGGGCTATCTCAACGCAAGGCATGTTGCTATCTGGGGCTGAGTCGCCGGGTGGCAACCTATACGCTCAAACAACCGGAGAAGGATCGGAGCCTGGGCGAGCGACTGATTGCTGCGGCTCAGGAAGTGCCGCGCTTCGGCTACCGACGTATGTCGGCGTGGCTGGCGCTGAGCGAATCGCGCGTGCGGCGATTGTGGCGGGCCTTGCAGCTCAACATTCCGCGGCGGCGGCCTCGCCGTCGTCGTTGTGGCAGCGACATTCGTCTGCCCGGTGCGACGCAACCCAATTCGGTGTGGAGCTACGACTTTGTGCACGCGGTCACTCGGCCAACTTGCGCGGGCGACCGCGTATGGCCGGATGCCGCCCGATGCGTTCGACTGTAGCCGACCCAGAACGGCCCTTCAGACTTATCCAAAGCGGCCAATCGTTGTGACCTGCGGCGGGATTTTATAGCCTCGCTCGATGAGTATCTTGGCCTCGGCGCGACTAAGGAATCATTCCCGATTAAATCGCTTCTCCCGCAGCGTGCCGTTGGAACCTTCAACGGAGTCGTTCTGCCAAGGGCGGCAAGAACGGACATAGCGTGTACGATCTGGTCTTCAAGAAAACCATCCAAGGAAAGCGCAATGAATCCGGAACAGGCCCGAGCCGAAGAAACCCAGGCGATGGAGCGCATGGTGGCCGCCACGCTGCGCGTGCAGAGTACGTTCGCCTCGATGCAGAAGCAATTTCCGCCGCAAGGCAGCGGCGAG
>NZ_JACFYV010000420.1:0-1396 GCF_016759955.1 Burkholderia sp. KCJ3K979 | reverse complement strand
CGAGCCGCGCGGCACAGGCTGACACACGCGCCGTGTCGCGTTCGTGACGGCGCTGCAACGCGCTGGCCAGACGCTGCGACAGCCCCGCGAGCGCGTGGCGCGCCTGCGACGCATCGGGCCGCGCGCGCTGCCAGCGCAACTGCGCGAGCGCGAAACGCGCACGGGCATCGCGCACCGGCCGCGACGCCGCCGACGCCAGCCGCACTGCGAGCTGCTGGACGTGCGTGCGTTGCCGCTGCAGCCGCTCGGCCGGACTCACGAGCCGGCGCGCGAGCCAGTCGAGCTGCTGCGCGCGCTGTTCGAGCCGGCGCGCCATGCCGCGTGCGAGCGCGCGCTGGCGTTCGTCGACCTCGCGCAGCAGCAGCGCGCGCTGCGGGCTCGCGAGTTCGGCCGCGCCGGTCGGCGTCGGCGCGCGCAGGTCGGCCGCGAAATCGGCGATCGTGAAATCGGTTTCGTGCCCGACGCCGCTGACGACCGGCAGCTCGCTCGCCGCGATCGCGCGCGCCAGCGCTTCGTCGTTGAACGACCACAGATCTTCGATCGAGCCGCCGCCGCGACAGACCAGCAGCACGTCGACCTCGCGCCGCGCATTCGCGGTCGCCACGGCCGCGACGAGCTTTTCGGCGGAGCCGGCGCCCTGCACGGGGGCCGGATAGACGATCACCGGGATATGCGGCGCGCGCCGGGCGAGCGTGGTCAGCACGTCGCGCAGCGCGGCGGCCTGCAGCGACGTGACGATACCGATCGCGCGCGGGTGCGCCGGCAACGGCCGCTTGCGCTCGGGAGCGAACAGGCCCTCGGCCTCGAGCTGCGCCTTCAGCCGCAGGAATGCCTCGTACAGGCGCCCCTGGCCGGTGCGCCGCACGGCTTCGACGTTGAGCTGCACTTCGCCGCGCGGCTCGTACATCGTGACGACCGCGCGCACCTCGATGCGGTCGCCTTCGCGCGGCGTGAATTCCGCGTACTGGGCGCGGCCGCGGAACATCACGCAGCGCATCTGCGCCTGCTGGTCCTTGATCGAGAAATACCAGTGGCCGCTCGCGGCGCGTGTGAAATTCGACACTTCGCCGGAAATCCACAGCAGCGGAAACGAGCGCTCGAGCATCGTCGAAATCGCACGATTGAGCGCCGAAACGGGAATCACTTCGTCGCCGCCGCGCGTGGCGCCGGGGGCGGAAAAAGGGGAATCGGAAAGCATGGGCGGTCGGATGAATGCTGGCGGCGTCACGATAGTCCGACACGCGCGCGGCGTCCAGCGCCGCCGTATTCGCCGCCGCGCACGGAAGGTGTCCACACTCTGGCATTCGTCCGCGTAAAACGCTCGGAAACCGCTAAAAAAACCAGACGATTCTCGGTAACACCTTGATTTTTATAATTTTTTAAACCTTTCAGAATG
>NZ_JACFYV010000041.1:0-41471 GCF_016759955.1 Burkholderia sp. KCJ3K979 | reverse complement strand
CAGGTTGCGGTAGCCGCGCGATTCCAGCGTGCGGATCGGGTCTTCGTACGTGTAGCTGTTGAAGTCGCCGATCAGCAGCACGCCCTGGCTCTTGATGCCCGTCGGGTTGCCGGCCAGCCAGTCGGCGACCTTCGCCGCCGCGCGCGTGCGCGTCGGGTTCCAGCAGCCTTGACCATCGCCCTGGTCGAGATCGTCGTTCGCGGCGTCCGGGCAGTTCTTCGACTTCAGGTGATTCACGGCCACCGTCAGCGCCTGCTTGTTGCCGTTGATCAGCCGGAACGACTGCGCGAGCGGCTGGCGGTTCTTGTCGTCGATCGCGAGCGTCGCCGCGCGGCCGACGGGCTCGACCTTGCGGCTGTCGTAGATCATCGCGACCGCGATTGCATCGCCGCCGAGCCGCGACGTGCCCGGATCGACCACGCGCCAGTGGTTGCCCAGCTTCGCCGCGAGCTGGCGCACCGCGCTCAGTTCGCCATAGCCGTTGTTCTGAATTTCCATCAGGCCGATCACGTCGGCGTCGATGGCCTTCAGCGCGCTGACGATCTTCGCTTCCTGGCGCTGGAATTCCTGGAACGTCTTCGCGCCGCGATTGTTCGGATCGTCGAAGCCGCCGCCGAGACCGTTGCCGTTGAAGTAGTTCAGCACGTTGAACGACGCGACGCGCAGGTTCGATTTCGGATCGCGCGCCGGTGCATTGGTGCGCGGGTTCGAACGCGCGTCGAACGCCGGCACGGCCGCGCCCGGCAGCGGCTGCACGCGCCAGGCGCCGTAACGCACTTCGAGCACGCCTTCCACGTCGCGCACGGTGTAGCCCGCGCGCAGCGTGTTCGCGGCCGACAGGCCCGGCGCCGGATACGGCACGGTCGCGGGGTTCTGCTTGTTCGAGCCGTCGTCGAGGATCAGGCGGTTGCGCGCGTTCGCGTCGATCTGCGTCTGCGCCTGCGCGGGCGGCACGACGCTCGTCGGCGTGCGCAGGCGGCCGTTGCTGAGCATCACGCTGCCGTAGCGGCCGAGTTCGTAGTTGTCGGTGACGCTCAGCGTCTGCGGCAGGCGCACGAGCATCCCTTCGTACGCGGCGAACGCGTTGGGGCTGTCGACCGGCAGCGTGAGCGTCGCGGGCGTGACCGTCTGGCCGTTCGCGCATACCGCGATCGCGCCCTGCAGCGTGAGCTGCGTCTGCCCGTATTTCTCCTCGACCTTGCCCGTCACGTGCACGAGATCGCCGGCCTTCGCGCGCGCTTTCGGCGCATAGACGAACAGGCCTTCGGACACGCCCGGCTGGTTGCGGCGCTGCGCGTCCGCCTGCTGGACGAAGAAGCCGCCGAAGCCGTCCGTGCCGCCGAAATCGGCGGTGACGACCGCTTCGATCGATGCGTTCTGACCGGCGAGCGGCGACGGCGCGCCGGCCCCCTGGATATCGGCGATCGGCGTCGTGCTGCCGCCGCAGTTCGCGCTGACGGGCGCGGCAGTGGCGGCGAATACCGGCGTGGCGAGCGTCGGAAGCAGCAATAGCGGGGCAAACAGGCGGATTGTCGAGCGCATGGCGGGAATCCCGGTTGTGAGGGTGGCGAAAGCTTAGCGGCGCTCAATGACAGTTTTTGGTAATCGTGAGACAGGCCGATGTAATCGTCGTCATCACGCCGCGATCGCCATGCGTCGTCCGGTCAAGTCTCGACAATGCAGCCGATCTTCCGACGACGAAGCCCCGCCGCTAGGCCGTCCCCGGCAACGCGCTCGACACGAGCACGGCCGCCGCCATCAGCACGCCGCCGAGCACGACCGCCTCGACTCGCAGCACCGTGCCGAACCGTTTCAACACGCGTGCCGGTATCGCGGCGGCCGGGTCCTTCAACGCGGCCAGCAGCTTCGGCATGCCGAAGAAGCGGTTGTGTCCGCCGAGCATCGCGGCAATCAGCACGAGCACAAGCTTCAGCAGCAAGATTTGCCCGTACGTCGACGCGAACAGGTTGGCGGGCGTATCGACGCCGCGCCAGCCGTTGTACGCGCCGGTCGCGAACAACACGACCAGCGCGTAAGTGGATGCGTCGGACAGCGACTGCACGAACGATGCGCCCGTCGCGCGTTCGCTCGCCGGCATGCGGGCGAGCCGCGACATCACGCCGAATGCCGTCACGAGCACGAGCCCCACCCACGCGCTGATCGCCAGCAGATGCAGCCAGTCGATCCACACCGGCACGCTGAACAGCCCCGCGTCCACCGGATGGCCGCCGTTGCTGCGCGCCAGCGCGACACAAGCGAGGGCAGCCACCATCGCGAGCGGAAAGCGCGTGTCTTTCGCGCGCCCGACGAACGACAGCAGCACGACGACGAGCATGAACGCCGCCCCGGCCAGCCACGCATGACCGAAGCCGGTGCGCGCGAGCATCGAACACACCGCCGGCCCCGCGTCGAGCAGCGACACCTCGCTCATCAGCGCGCAGTGCGCCCAGAACGCGGCGACGCTCGCGAGCAGCGATACGACGGACGCAATGCGCAGCGTCGCGGCGAGCCGCCGCCCAACGTCGTGCTGCCACGCGGACACGCCGCGTGCGAGCCAGTGCCGGCCGAGCAATGCGCCGACGACGACCGCGAACCCGGCGTTCTGGATCGCCACCGCCACGAGCCGCAGCAGGCCGACGATGCCGTCGTTCATTCCTTCACCCGGAACGTATAGGCGCCCTTCGTGCGATGCGCATCGGCCGTCATCGCCGCCCACTGCACGGTGTACGCGCCCGTCGCGAGCTTCGGTATCGCGACGGTCATCACGCGCGGGTTCGACGCATCGACCTTCGCCTTGTCCTGCGTGACGGCGTTGCCGCTCGCGTCCGACACCTTCACCGAGCTGAACGCCGGTTCGAGGTCTTCGTTGAACGTGAGCCGCACCGTGTCGGGCGCCGCATCGATCGTGCCGCCGGCCGCCGGTACGGCGCGCTCCAGCTTGCCGTGCGCCGACGCCGCGACCGGTGCGCCTGCGAAGATGGCGGTAGCCGCGGCAAAGCCGGCCAGCCGCTTGAGCATCGAGATCGTCATGTTCACGCGCTCCGCTTCACGGCTTCTTCAGCTCGACGACGGTCAACGCACCGTCCACGTCCTCGGCGACGAAATCAATCGTATCGCCCACCTTTACCTGCGCCAGCATCGCCGGGTCCTTCACCTTGAACACCATCGTCATCGCGTCCATCCCGAGGTTCTCCAGCGGGCCGTGCTTGATCGTCAGCTTGCCGGCCGCCGTGTCGACCTTGCGGATCTCGCCGTGCGACATGCGCGACACCGCGGCGCCCTGCTTCGCATTCGCGCTCATGTCCATGCCGGCCATGTCGCCGGCCGCGTACGACGCGGCGGAGAACACCAGCGCGCACCCCGTCACCATCAAAACCAGTCCCTTCTTCATCGTGTCGACTCCCGTGTGAGTGAATGGAAGCCGGCGGCCGCATCGGCGCGGCCGCCGCATGCTGCTTCAGCCGTCCGGCAATTCGCCGGTGTATTCGTATGCGACGGTGCCCTTCGGATGCCGGAACCAGCCCGGATCGCGATAGTCGTTGCGGCCCAGCCCCTGCCGCACCTTGAGCACCGTGAACATGCCGCCCATCTCCAGCGGCCCGAACGGGCCCGTGCCGGTCATCATCGGCAGCGTGTTGTCGGGCAGCGGCATCTCCATGCCGCCCATCGCGCCGCCCGTGCTGCCCATCGCCATGTAGTCGGGCACGAGCTTGCCGATGCGCTTCGCGAGATCCTTCTGCGGCACGCCGATCAGGTTCGGCACCTGATGGCCCATCGCATTCATCGTGTGGTGCGACTTGTGGCAATGGAACGCCCAGTCGCCCGGGCGATCGGCCGTGAACTCGATCGCGCGCATCTGACCCACCGCGACATCGGCCGTCACTTCCGGCCAGCGCGCGGCCGGCGGAATCCAGCCGCCGTCGGTGCCCGCGACTTCGAAGCTGTAACCGTGCAGGTGGATCGGGTGGTTCGTCATCGTCAGGTTGCCGAAACGAATCCGCACGCGGTCGCCGGCGCGCACCGGCAGCGGATCGATGCCCGGGAACACGCGCGAGTTGAAAGTCCACATGTTGAAGTCGGTCATCTCGTTCACGCGCGGCGTATAGCTGCCCGGGTCGATGTCGTATGCGGCGAGCAGGAACACGAAATCGCGATCGACCGGCATCGTGCCGCGCGCCTTCGGATGCACGATGAACATCCCCATCATCCCCATCGCCATCTGCACCATCTCGTCGGCATGCGGGTGATACATGAACGTGCCGTGCGCTTCGAGCTGGAACTCGTAGACGAAGGTCTTGCCGGGCGGGATATGCGGCTGCGTGAGGCCGCCGACGCCGTCCATCCCGTTCGGCAGCCGCAGCCCGTGCCAGTGGATCGTCGTGTGCTCGGGCAGCCGGTTGGTCACGAAGATGCGGACCTTGTCGCCTTCGACGGCCTCGATCGTCGGGCCCGGCGACTGGCCGTTGTAGCCCCACAGGTTCGCGTTCATGCCGGGCGCCATCTCGCGCACGACGGGCTCGGCCGTCAGGTGGAATTCCTTCCAGCCGTTCTTCATCCGCCACGGCAGTGACCAGCCGTTCAGCGTCGCGACGGGCGTGTACGGGCGGCCGTTGGGCGGCACGAGCGGCGGCTGCGTGCCGGTTTTCGCCATCGTCGGCGCGTCGGGCAACGACGCGGCGCCGGCCTTGCTGACCATCGCCGCACCGAGCAGCGCGGCGCCCGAGCCGCTGAGAAATTGTCGACGGGACACCATGTCAATGACCTTCCGGATGCGGTTGCGTGGCGGGCGCCGACGGCGCCGCGGGAGTGGAAGCCGGCTGCGGCGCAGCGTCGGCGACGGGTGTGGATTGGGGTGTGGATTGGGGTGCGGATTCGGCGGAATGCGTCGCGCTCGGCACGGCACCCGGTAACGGCAACCGGCCGCCGACGGCCATCTGCAGATCGGTTTCCGCGAGCCAGTAGTCCTTCAGCGCATCGATGTAGCCGTTGACCGCGCCGACCTGTTCGCGCGCATCGGTCAGCAGCTCGAACACGCTCGCGAGCATCCCGTTGTAGCGCAGCAGCAGTTCGTCGGAGATCGTCTTGCGCAGCGGCACGACTTCGTCGCGATAGTGCGTCGCGACGTCGTAGCTCGTCACGTACGCCGCATACGATTCGCGTACTTCCGAGCGTGCATCGATGGCCGTTTTCGCGAGCCGGTTCGCGGACTGCATGTAGATCGCCTCGGCGCGCGCGACCTTGGCGCCACCCCAGTCGAACAGCGGAATCTCGACGCTGATCTCGTAACCGTGCTCGTGGCCCTTGCCGGTCTCGTAGTCGTTCACGTAGCCGAGCTCGACCGCGTTGACGAAACGCGTGGCCTTGCTCAGGCCGAGCGACGACGCGACGCCCTGCGTCTGCAGCTTCGCGGCCTGGACGTCGAGGCGATTGCCCATCGCGAAGCGTTCGAGGTCGGGCAGGTTCGGGCGCGCCTTCGGCAAATCCGGCAAGCGCTCGGGCAGCGCGTACCGCGTGCGCTCGCCCCACAGCCCCATCGCGCGCGTGAGCTTCTCGCGTGCGGCGATGGCCTGCTGTCGCGTTTTCGCGTGCTGCGCGACCGCGTCGGCGTGAAACGCCTGTTCACGGGCGTAGTCGAGCCGGCTGAAGTTGCCGGCCTGACGCATGCGCAGTGCGAGTTCGGCGGCCGCGCTCGCGGCGTCGCGCACCTGCTGCGCATAGTGTGCGGCCTGCTCGGCGGCGACGGCCTCGACATACGCACGGCGCGCGTCGGCCGCGACCTTCAGCATCGCATCGGCCGTTTCGAGCTTGGTCTGCTCGAAACGGCGGCGTTCGATCTTCGTCGCGAGCGGCATCGTCAGCAGCGCGAACACGTTCGCCGAGAACGTGCGGCCAAGCGTCAGCTCGCCATCGCCGGCACGCGTGCGGCTGAACGCGAAGCGCGGGTTCGGCAGCCGGCCGGCCTGCACGAGGTCGGCCTCCGACAGCCCGAGTTCCGCGTACGACGCCTGCAGCCCGCGGTTGTTCAGCAGCGCGACCTGCACCGCGTCGTCCATCGACAGCGGCTTGCCGAGCAGTTCCTTCGTCCGCTGGTCGACCGCTTCGCGGTCGGCGTCGGTCCTCACCACCACCGCGTCCTTTCCGATGCGTTCCGACGCAACCGACGACACGGCGTCGAACCCGCCATCCTTCGAAAACGTCGTGCAGCCCGCGAGGAACGCCAGCGCGATCGCGGCCGCGCCGATCCTCGGTGATATCGCCAGCGTCGTCATCGCGTGGCCCCTCCGTGCGTCGAATGGGGCGCGGCGTTGCCGGTCGTGCGCCCTTTCGCGGGCCGCTCCATCACGTCCCGGTTCAGTTGCTTCCAGCCCGGGCCTGCGTCGTCCCGATACGGCCGGTAGCCGTCGAACGCGGACGTCACGGTGACGTCCGGCACCGACGCGGCGGCGTCCGCCGGATCGGGAAACGGGGTTTGCGCGGGCGCGAGCGACGGCACGAGGGCCGCCGCGCCCAACAGCGCCGCAATGATCAATCGCATGAACATGTCTCGTCGTAAGTCGTCCGGCGCGCCGGATGCGGCCGCCGGAGCGGATGGCGGATCGCGGCGCATCGGCCGCGGGCAGCGACTAGGCGGGCGTCCGGCGCGGCGGCCGGTCGATTCCGCCCGTCAGGAACGAGACGCCCCCGGCCGAGCGCGGAGGCGCGACGATGGTGACGCCGACGCTCGCCGCGGCAGGCACCGCAGGCGCACTCGACATCCCCGTGCCGAAGCAGCAGGACACGCACGCGGCACATGACGACGCACGCGGCACATGACGACGCATGCCGCGCGTGATCGTCGCGATCGCCGTGATCGTGATGGCCACCCTGCGCGGCCGGCATCGCGTACGACGCCTTTTCCTCTTGCGGCACGGCGGCGCCCGGGCACTGCATCGAAACCGCCGCGAACGACGGGATCGACAGGCTCAGCGCGAGCAACACGACGGCGAGAAATGTGCGCCAGTACGACATGGATGCGAGATCAGGCAGACAGCGATCGTTAGGGCCGGCGCGTCGCACGACGGCGCGCTCCGGGGACAAGACGGTCGCAGCTTATCGCCGCCGCGGTGACGACGGCATGGCCGAAACATGACCGGCTTTTCATGACAATTCCGTCATCCGCCGGTCATCCTTCACGCACGCGCGCTGCCGTAAGCTCCGGCGTTAAACTGACCGGCTGGAATCACGGACAGCCTGCCTCACCATGCGGATACTGATAGTCGAAGACGAACCCAAGATGGCGTCATACCTCCGGAAGGGGTTGACGGAGGCGAGCTATACGGTCGGCGTCGCGGAAAACGGCCAGGACGGCCTGTTCCTCGCCTTGCACGAGGATTTCGACCTGATCGTGCTCGACGTGATGCTGCCCGCGCTGGACGGCTTCGAGGTGCTCAGGCGGCTGCGCGCGCAAAAGCAGACGCCCGTGCTGCTGCTCACGGCCCGCGAGGCGATCGAGGACAAGGTCGCCGGGCTCGAACTCGGCGCCGACGATTACCTGCTCAAGCCGTTCGCGTATGCCGAATTCCTCGCGCGCATCCGCTCGCTGCTGCGGCGCGCGCCACGTAACGTGCGCGACATCCTGCACGTCGCCGATCTCGAAATCGACCTGCTCAAGCGCCGCGTGCGGCGCGCGGACACTCGCATCGACCTGACCGCGCAGGAATTCGCGCTGCTGCAGTTGCTCGCGGAACGCGAAGGCGAGGTGCTGACGCGCACCTTCATCACGTCGCAGATCTGGGACATGAATTTCGACAGCGACACGAACGTCGTCGATGCCGCGATCAAGCGCCTGCGCGCGAAGATCGACAACGCGTACGAGAAGAAGCTGATCCACACGATCCGCGGTATGGGCTACGTGCTCGAGGATCGTTCGTGACCGCGCGCCCCGCATCGTATTCGCTGCTGCGGCGCCTGACGCTCGCGTTCGCCGCCGTCGCGGCGCTGGTATTCGCGCTGACCGGCGCGTATCTCTACCGCTCGTTGTCCGCCGAATTGACACGGCGCGACGACATCGAGATCTCGGCCAAGCTCAATCAGTTCCTGCAACTCGCACGCGCCAGCGGATCGACGGCCGCGCTGCGTGCCGATCCGGCCGTGTTCCACGACGTGCTGCTGTCGCATCCGGGCGTCTATCTCGGCATCTACGATGCGCAACACCGGCCGCTCGTCGAGCATTCCGACGAAGCCGGCAACACGCTCGCGTCGGTGCTCTCGGCCTCGCATCCGGCTGGCAGCACCGATGGGCCGTTCACGTGCGCGCCGCCCGGCATCGGCACATCGCGCTGCGTGTATGCGCGTGAAACGCTGCCGTCCGGCGAAGCGATCCAGGTCGCGCTCGCGCGCACCGCAACCGATCGCCAGTCGCTGCTCGAAAGCTATC
Organism: Burkholderia sp. KCJ3K979; assembly: GCF_016759955.1. NCBI lineage: Bacteria > Pseudomonadati > Pseudomonadota > Betaproteobacteria > Burkholderiales > Burkholderiaceae > Burkholderia > Burkholderia sp. KCJ3K979. The sequence goes on along the minus strand of NZ_JACFYV010000041.1, from coordinate 33,055 downwards.
GCGTCGACATCTGGCTCGCGGCGGCCGTCGGCGCGCTGCTGGTCGGTGCGCTCGGCTATGCGGTCGCGTCGCGCGGGCTGCGCCCGGTCGAGAGCCTCGGCCGGCAGACGTCGCGCATCGAGGCGCACAACCTGAACGCGCGCCTCGACGCGCGCGGCGGCCCGGTCGAATTGCGCGAGCTCGCCACGTCGGTGAACCGGATGCTCGACCGGCTCGAACGCGCGTTCGTGCGGCTGTCGCAGTTCTCATCCGATCTCGCACACGACATGCGCACGCCGCTCGCGAACGTGATCAGCTCGTCGCAGATCACGCTGTCGCGCGCGCGCACGACCGACGAATATGAAGCGCTGATCGAATCGAATATCGAGGAATGCGAACGGCTGCAGCGGATGATCGAGAACATGCTGTTTCTCGCCCGTACCGACAATGCGCGGCAGCACCTGAAGGCCGCCGAACTCGATGCGGGCAGCGAACTGCGCCGGCTCGCGTCGTATTTCCAGGCGCTGGCCGACGAGGCCGGCGTGCGCATCGACGTGCATGGCGAAGCGCCGGTCGTCGCGGACGCGACGCTGTTCCGGCGCGCGGTGAGCAACCTCGCGTCGAATGCGCTCGAACACGCGCAAGCCGCGTCGACGATCGAACTGGCCGTGTCCGTACAAGGCAGCTACGCGGTCGTCGAAGTCACGAATCGCGGTGTCGCGATTCCGCCCGAACAGGTCGAGCGGATCTTCGAGCGCTTCTACCGGATCGATTCGTCGCGGCACGGCGCGGCGCGCAACGCGGGGCTCGGGCTCGCGATCGTGAAGTCGATCATGGAGCTGCATCGCGGCAAGGTGGAAGTCGCGAGCCGCGACGGGCGTACGACGTTCGCGCTGTACTTTCCGCGCGGTACCGATAGTTAGGCCATGCGCCGCCGCATTGAGCGGCTAGCGATCCTGCACCGCGCCGAACGACGTGCGAACGCACACGAGCAGCACGATGGTCGCCGCGCTGAATGCGGCCCCTGCGTAGAACGTGGCGGCGGCGCCCATCCGGTCCCACAGGGCGCCCGCGACGACGCTCGATACGAGCGTGACGATGCCGCTGATCAGGTTGAACACGCCGAACGCCGTGCCTCTCAATTCGGCCGGCGCGGCCTGCGCGACCATCGTCGCGAGCAGCCCTTGCGTCATCCCCATATGCAGCCCCCACAGCGCGACGCCGACGAGCACGGCCGGCCAGTGCGCGCCGTGCGCCAGCACGATATCGGCGGCGATCAGCAGCGCGAGCCCGACCACCATCAGTTTTGTGTGGCTCGTCGTATCGGCGAGCTTGCCGAACGGGTAAGCGGACAACGCATACACGACGTTCATCGCGACCATCACGAGCGGCACGAGTGCGACGGGCACGCCGCTGCCCATCGCGCGCAGCACCAGGAACGCCTCGCTGAAACGCGCCAGCGCAAACACGCCGCCGACGGCCACGACCCACCAGTAGCGCGCGCCGAGTTGCGCGACGACCTCGCGGCGAATCGGATTGACGCGCTTCTCGCCCGGCGCACGTGCCGGCTCATCAATGCCGAACGCGAGCAGCACCACGGCCAGCACGCCCGGGATCACGGCCAGCCAGAACGCGAGGCGGAAATCGTCGCGCCACATCAGCATGATGACGACGGCCAGCAGCGGCCCGAGGAACGCGCCCACCGTGTCGAGCGACTGACGCAACCCGTACGCGGCGCCGCGCAGGTGAACGGGCGTCACGTCGGCGACGAGCGCATCGCGCGGTGCGCCGCGAATCCCCTTGCCGACGCGGTCGACGATCCGTGCGGTCACCACGACGCCGATCGTCGGCGCGATCGCGAACAGCGGCTTGCTGAGCGCGCCGAGCGCGTAGCCGGCCACCGCGAGCCATTTGCGATTGCGCAGATAGTCGCTCAGCGTGCCGGAGAACACCTTGACGACCGGCGACGTCGCCTCGGCGATCCCTTCGATCAGGCCGATCGTCGTCGCGCTCGCACCGAGTCCCGCCATCAGGAACATCGGCAACAGGCTGTGGATGATTTCGGACGACACGTCCATCAGCAGGCTGACACAGCCGAGCACCCACACGCTGCGCGGAATCTGCCGAAGAATGCCGGTCGATGAGTCGGTCTGCATGGGTCGTCCCCGGCTCAGGAATCGTGACGCTGAATGCCTGTGATGCTACTGCAGTCCCGTGACACGATCGCAGGTTGCGCGTGCACCCTCGTTATTCCGCCGCGTCGCGCCGGAGCTTCGCCTGCCGGCGCGTGCGGTCGTTGAGGATCTGGTGCCGGCGATGGTCGGTCAGCTTCTTCCAGTCGCGCGCCTCGTCGCGGGTGCGCAGGCAGCCGACACAAAAGCCGGTGCGGCCGTCGAACGTGCACAGCTCGATACACGGCGATTTCACGGCCACGATCAGGCGGCCTTCGCGGGCGTCAGCACTTCGACGGTCACGTGCGACACGCCGTCGAAACCCGCGACCAGCGCATGATAAAAGCGCGCGTCGCGCGCGGCGTCGCCCGATTCGACCGACACGATCGCGCTCATGTGCCCGGGGCCCACGCGCCACACATGGAGATCGTTGACCTTGTCGCCGAGCGCCTCGATCGCGCGGCGCACGTTGTCGGTCAGCTTGCGATCGACGTTGACGTCGAGCAGGATTCCGCCCGTATCGCGCATCAGCCCGTACGCCCAGTTGGCGATCACCAGCGCGCCGACGATGCCCGCGAGCGGGTCCATCCAGACCCAGCCGAACGCACGCGCGAGCAGCAGGCCGACGATCGCCAGCACCGACACGGCCGCGTCGGCGATCACGTGAACGTAGGCCGACCGGATGTTGTGATCGCGATGCGCGGCCGAGTGCGACCCGTGAGCATGATGCGCGTGGTGTGCGTCGTCGTGGTCATGGTCATGGTGATCGTCGTGTCCATGCGCATGATGATGGCCGTGACCATGCCCGTGATGGTGATCGCCGCTCAGCAGCCACACGCTGGCGAGGTTTACGGCCAGCCCTAGCACGGCGATCGGAATCGCTTCGTCGAAGTGAATCGGCACCGGCGCCAGCAGGCGCGCGATCGCCTCATAGCCGATCAGCAACGCGATCATCGCCAGCACGATCGCGCTCGTGAAGCCGGCCAGGTCGCCGAGCTTGCCGGTGCCGAACACGAAGCGCGGATCGTCGGCGTGCCGGCGCGCATAGGTATAGGCCAGCGCCGCGATCAGCATCGCGCCCGCATGCGTCGACATGTGCAGCCCGTCCGCGACCAGCGCGAGCGACCCGAACAGCGTGCCGCCGACGATCTCGGCGATCATCATCGCCGTGCACAGGCCGATGACCATCCACGTCTTCCGCTCGTTGCGCGCATGGGCGGCGCCCAGAAACGCGTGACTGTGCGCGCCGCCGGCCGCCGTGCCCTTGAATTCGTTCATGTTCCGATCCGCTTACTTGAAATAGCTGTGAACGACCTCGATCAGCTGCTCGGTCGCGCTGCCTTCGTGCGCGTCGGGCGTATCCGCATCGACGAGATGCGACCGGATGTGGTCTTCCAGCACGACGGCCAGCAGGCCGTTCATCGCGCCGCGGCAACTCGTGATCAGTTGCAGCACGTCGTTGCAGCCGCGCTCTTCCTCCAGCGCCCGCTCGATCGCCTCGACCTGTCCCTTGATACGGCGTACGCGGTTCAGCAGCTTCTGTTTTTCGCGAACGGTATGACTCATCGATGGCTCCTGTATAGGGTAGGGGAGTATATCTCCGAAGCGCTGCCCCTATAGGGCGGAGGGGTATATTTTTTCGAGACGAAGGCTTGTCGAAAGAAAACCGCTCGGCTAGACTGCTTTCCGTCTTTGGGGAGTAGCCTGCTTTCCGTCCCCCGGAAAGCGAACGCGTCAACACACTCGGCCTGCGGCCGTGGCGCGTTCGGCCTGATCGGCTTGGCGAGACCATCGGCACATCGCGTCGTTCCTGGTCGGACGTCGGCGGATGTGTCATGGTTCGTCAGCGTCCGACCACGGAGTCCCCATGTTCCTCCCTGCTCACCTGCCCCACGCCCCCGCTGCCTGCGGAGGTGCCACATGACCTTCATGTTCGTCGAACTCGCGTTCATGCTGATCGTCATCCTCGTCGCGGCCGAAGTCTTCACCAATGCGCTCGAACATCTCGGCGAACGCCTGAAGATTTCCGAAGGCGTGACCGGCTCGCTGTTCGCGGCCGTCGGCACGGCGCTGCCCGAAACGATGGTGCCGCTGCTCGCGCTGGCCGGCGGCACGTCGAGCCAGGCCGTGAACGAGGAGATCGGCGTCGGCGCGATTCTCGGCGCCCCGCTGATGCTCGCGACGCTCACCACGTTCCTGATGGCGCTCGCCGTGATCCGCTCGCGCGGGCTGCGCGGCACGATCGCGCCCGAACGCACGGGCTTCGTGCGCGACATGAACACCTTCCTCGCCGCATTCTCGCTGGCGACCGTCGCGATGTTCGTCCCGCATCACAACTGGGCCGTGCGCGCGCTGCTCGCCGCGATGCTGGTCGGCCTCTATGTGATGTACGTCGTGCTGACGTTCCGCGCGTCGACCCGGCTCGTCGATGCCGGGCACGGCACCGAGGCGCCGCACGCGATGTTGCTCTCCCGCATCGGCCTGCCGACCAACCTGGCGACGATCGTGCTGCAACTGCTGATCGGCGTCGCACTGCTGGTCGGCGGGGCGAAAGGCTTCATTCATGGCGTGGAAGGTGTGTCGCACGTGCTCGGCGTGTCGGCGCTGCTGCTGTCGCTGATCATCGTGCCGATCGCGACGGAGCTGCCGGAGAAGGTCAACAGCGTGCTGTGGATTCGCCGCGGGAAAGACACGCTGGCGTTCGGCAACATCACCGGCGCGATGGTGTTCCAGGGCACGCTGCTGCCGGCGATCGGCATCATGCTGACGCCTTGGGAGCCGCGCCCCGAAGTGCTGACCGGCGTGATCATCACGCTCGCGGCGGCGGCGTGGCTGCGCGTCAATGCACGCACGCGCGGGCTCGCGATCTGGGCGTTGCTCGCGAACGGCGCGGGGTATGCGGGGTATCTGGCGGTGACGCTGGCGCGTTGAACGCCGGTCGGGCGCGCCGGCCGACCAACACGTCGGCACGGCGCGCTTCACGGCGCCGCATGCAGGCGGCGGCTGCGACGCCCGCATCCCGCCGATCAGGAACCCTTGACGAGTTTGACGATCGTCAACGTGCCGTCGACCTTCTCGATCCGCACCTTGACCTTGTCGCCTGCATGCGCTTGCGCGAGCATCGCCGCATCCTTCGCCTTGAACGCCATCGTCATCGGCGGCATCCCGACGTTCTGCAGCGCGCCGTGCTTCAACGTGATCTTGCCGCTCGCGGCATCGACCTTCTTCACTTCGGCGTCGGTCAGCGCGGCGTTCGATTCCGTCGCGCCGTCCGACGACATCTTCATGCCGGACATGTCCATGTTCGACATCTCGCCGGCGGCAAGCGCCGGTACCGCGAAAGCACTCAGCGCGACGACAGCGGTTGCAGCAGCGATCAATTGATTCATCTTCATCGTGATTCTCCGGTCGGAAGAGATGGCACGTTCGTGCCGGAAGGAACTGCATCGGAATGCCGCGCTCCGCCCGCGCTTCGCGCACGACGGCGCTGCAGCAGAAGCCATGCGGCGGGAATGACGAACATCGACAGCAGCGGCGCCGTGACCATGCCGCCGACCATCGGCGCGGCGATGCGCTGCATGACTTCGGAACCGGCGCCGTGGCCGATCATGATCGGCACGAGGCCGGCAAGCACGACGGCAACCGTCATCGCCTTCGGCCGCACGCGCAGCACCGCGCCTTCGCGAATCGCGTCGAGCAGCAACGCATCGGTCAGCGGTTCGCCGGCATCGAGCCGGCGCTGCAGCGCGCCCTTCAGGTACAGCAGCATCACCACGCCGAATTCGGCCGCCACGCCCGCCAGCGCGATGAACCCGACCGACGTCGCGACGGACACCGCATGGCCGAGCGCCCATACGAGCCAGAATCCGCCGACCAGCGCGAACGGCACCGTCGACATCAGCAGCAACGCGTCGGCCGCCGAATCGAACGTGACGAACAGCAGCACGAAGATCACGACGAGCGTGACGGGCACGACGGTGCGCAGCGTCGCCGCCGCGCGTTCGAGATACTCGAACTGTCCCGACCACGCGATCGAATAACCGGGCGGCAACGCGACCTGCCGCGCGACGGCCTGCTGCATCGCACGAACCGCCGTGCTCAGGTCGACACCGCGGAGATCGACGTACACGTAGCCGGACAGCCGTGCGTTCTCACTGCGGATCATCGGCGGCCCGTCGGCGATCGCGACACGCGCGACGTCGCCGAGGCGAATCTGCGCGCCGCGCGCGGTGACGACCGGCAGTTGCCGCAAGTTCTCGAGCGAATCGCGGATCTCGCGTGGATAGCGGATGTTGATCGGGAAACGCTCGCGCCCGGCGATCACTTCGCCGATGTCCTCGCCGCCGATCGCCGACGACACGACCGACTGGATATCCGCCACCGACAGCCCGTAACGCGCGGCGGCGAGCCGATCGATGTCGACGTCGACGTAGCGGCCGCCGTTCAGCCGCTCCGCGAGCGCGGACGTCACGCCCGACACGCGCTTCACGGCGGCCTCGACCTGCGTCGCGATCGCGTCGATTCCCGTCAGGTCCGGCCCGGAAATCTTCACGCCGACCGGCGTCTTGATCCCGGTGGACAGCATGTCGAGCCGGTTGCGGATCGGCGGCACCCATACGTTCGACAGGCCCGGCACCCTCACCGTCCGGTCGAGTTCGTCGACGAGCTTCTCCGGCGTCATGCCCGGCCGCCATGTGCTGCGCGGCTTGAAGCGGATCGTCGTCTCGAACATCTCGAGCGGCGCGGGGTCGGTCGCGGTATCGGCGCGGCCCGACTTGCCGAACACCGTGTCGACCTCGGGCACGGTCTTGATCAGCCGGTCGGTCTGCTGCAGCAGCTCGCTCGCCTTGTCCGCCGAGATGCCCGGCAGCGCGGTCGGCATGTACAGCAAATCGCCTTCGTCGAGCGGCGGCATGAATTCGCCGCCGAGCCGCGACAACGGCACGGCCGTCAGCACGAGCGCGACGACTGCCACGCCGATCGCGGCCCACGGGCGCCGCAGCGTCGCTTCGAGCAACGGCCGGTACAGGCGGATCAGCACGCGATTGATCGGGTTCGCGTGCTCGTGCGGAATGCGGCCGCGCACCAGATAGCCCATCAGCACCGGCACCAGCGTCACCGATAACCCGGCGGCCGCCGCGATCGTATAGGTCTTCGTGAACGCCAGCGGCGCGAACAGCTTGCCCTCCTGCCCTTCCAGCGAAAACACCGGAACGAACGACAGCGTGATGATCAGCAGCGAGAAGAACAGCGCGGGCCCGACTTCCGCCGCCGACGCCGCGACGAGCTCCCAGCGACGCGCGACCGTGAGCGGCTCGCCCGGATGCGCGTGGTCGTACGCTTCCAGATGCTTGTGCGCGTTCTCGATCATCACGATCGCCGCGTCGATCATCGCGCCGATCGCGATCGCGATCCCCCCGAGCGACATCAGGTTGGCATTCACGCCCTGGTAGCGCATCACGATGAACGCGGCCAATACGCCGAGCGGCAGCGACAGGATCGCGACCAGCGCGCTGCGCAGATGGAACAGGAACACCGCGCAGACGACACCGACGATGACGAATTCCTCGATCAGCTTGTCCGTCAGGTTGTCGACCGCGCGCGCGATCAGTTGCGATCGGTCGTAGGTCGTGACGATCTCGACGCCGGCAGGCAGCGAACGCTTGAGGTCGGCGAGCTTCGCCTTCACCGCGTCGATCGTCGTCAGCGCGTTCTTGCCCGAGCGCATCACGACGACACCGCCCGTCACTTCGCCCTGCCCGTTCAGTTCCGCGATACCGCGCCGCATCGCCGGGCCGACCTGGATGCGTGCGACGTCGCCGAGCAGGACCGGCGTGCCGGTGTCGTCGGTGCGCAGCACGACGTGACGGAAATCGTCGAGCGTGCGCAGGTAGCCGGACGACCGCACCATGTACTCCGACTCGGCCAGCTCGACGACCGAGCCGCCGGATGCCTGGTTGGCCTTGCCGAGCGCCTCCGCGACCGCCGCCTGCGTGATGCCGTATGCGCGCAGCTTGTCCGGGTCCAGCACGACCTGGTACTGGCGCACCATGCCACCGATGCTCGCGACTTCGGAGACGTCCGGCACGGCCTTCAGTTCGAACTTCAGGAACCAGTCGTTGAGCGCGCGCAACTGGCCGAGATCGTGACGGCCGGTGCGATCGACGAGCGCGTACTCGTATACCCAGCCGACGCCGGTCGCATCGGGCCCAAGCGACACGGTCGCGCCCGCCGGCAGGCGGCTCTGCACCTGGCTCAGGTATTCGAGCACGCGCGAGCGCGCCCAGTACGGATCGGTGCGGTCGTCGAACAGCACGTAGACGAACGCGTCGCCGAACGACGAGTACGCACGCACGGTCTTCGCGCCGGGCACGCCGAGCAGCGTCGTCGTCAGCGGATAGGTCACCTGATCCTCGACGACCTGCGGCGCCTTGCCCGGATACGACGCCTTCACGATCACCTGCGTGTCCGACAGGTCGGGCAATGCGTCGAGCGGTGTCTGCCGCAGCGAATGCACGCCCCATGCCGCGATCAGCACGGTGGCCAGCAGCACCAGAAACCGATGATGGACGGACCAGTGAATGAGGCGCGCGATCATCGCTCACCTCCCTGCGGTTCGACCTTCGTCAGCCGGTAGCCGTCGTCGGCCTGCGTGAACGCGAAACGTACCGTCTGGCCCGGCTTCACGTCCGGAAACGCGTGCGCCGACGGCTTGCCGAACGCCATCGTCATCGCGCCCCAGCCGAGCGCCGGCACCGGCTGATGCGAGAACGTGATGTCGTCGGCCGTGACCTTCTCCACCTTGCCGGTGGTTTCGTAGACCGGCGCGCTTGCCGTCGCGGACGATGCGGCCGAGCTTGCGCCTGCCGCCCGCTCCAGCCGCGGCAGCACGCTTTTCAGGCTGGCTTCCGAATCGATCAGGAACTGCCCCGATGCGACAACCGTGTCGCCTTCGTTCAGCCCGCCGAGCACTTCCGTGTCGCCGCCGACGTCGTTGCCGACCGTCACCGACACCGGCTGGAGCCGACCGTCGCCGAGCTTCGCGATGACGATCATGCGCCGGCCGGTCGCGATCACGGCCTCGGACGGCACGAGCAGGCGCGACACCGTCTCCTTCGCGGCGACCCGCACGCGCATCAGCATGCCGGGCGTGAGTTTCAGCGATGCGTTGTCGATCTCCACGCGCGCCTGCAGCGTGCGGCTGCCCGTGCTGATGCCGGGCAGCACTTCGCGGATGCGTCCGCTGAAATGCCGGGCCGGATCGCCCGCGAACGTCACGTCGACCGACATTCCCGGCTGCACGTTCAAAGCGAGCGCTTCCGGCACCTCGACGATCAGCCACAGCGTCGACAGCCCGGCGATCTTCGCGAGCGTCTGGCCGGGCGCGACCATCGCGCCGTCGCGCACGTTCAACTCGCTGACGACGCCCGTCTCCGGCGCGCTCAGCTCGACGTGCGTCTGCGCGCGGCCGGTGCGATCGAGGGTCGCGATCATCCCGTCCGGAATCGACAGCGCGCGCATTCGTGCGCGCGCCGCATCGAGCAGGTTGCCGTCCATGCCGCCGCGCTTCAGCGCGAGATATTCCTCCTGCGGCGCGAGCCAGTCGGGCACGAACAGCGATGCGACCGGCGCGCCCTTCGCGATGCGCTGCATCGGCGCGCGTGCATACAGATGGTCGATGTAGCCCGTGACGCGCGACTGCACGACCTCCACGCGCGCTTCGTCGAACTGCGTGGTGCCCACCGCGTCGAAGCCGGCCGCCGTCTGCTGCCGACGCACGGTCGCATAGCGGATGCCGAGGTTCTGCTGCAGGCCCGGATCGATCCGGATGCCTGCCGCGGCACCGCCTTCGTCCGCATAGACCGGCTGCAACTGCATGTCCATGAACGGCGATTTGCCCGGTTTGTCGAAGTGCTGGTTCGGCACCATCGGGTCGTGCCAGTACAGCACCTTGCGTGCGGCCTGCTGAGCCGGCATACCCGACGGCGCAGCGGCGGGCACTGAGGCCGTCGCCGCGCCGTTCGTCGCATGGCGAACGCCCGCGAAATAGCCTGCGCCGACGAGCACCGCGCCGGCGGATGCGATCAGCACCGCTCGCATCAGTGATTGCCTTGTCATGAACGTCTCCTTCACTGCGCGGCGGCCATCGCCGACGGCACGACCTGATATTCGAGCTGTGCCCAGGTCTGCGACACGTCGCGCCTGAGGTCGAGCACCTGTAATTGCGCTTCGAGTTGCGCACGCCGCGCGGCGAACGTGTCGGCAAGCGACCCCGTGCCGGCCCGGTACGCCGCCGTCGCGAGTTGCACGCGCTGGTCGGCGGCCGGCAATAGCGCGGCGCCGAGATTCGCGATGCGTTCGCGGCCGCTCGCCAGCGTGTCCGATTGCGTGCGGATGTCGGCCTGTACCTGGCGCAGCGTGTCCTCGTACATCAGGCGCGCCTTCGTCGCGAGCGCCGCCTTTTCGGCGACGTCGCGGTTCTGGCGATTCTTGCGATTGAGCGGCAGCGGGATCGAGACGCCGACCGACACCATGTTCGAATACGCGCCGCCGCGCTGCTGGTACGCGATTTCCCACGTCCAGTTGGGGCTGCGCTCGCTGTTCGCGACCGCGGCGTCGGCTTCGGCCACTGCGATATCGTCCGCGGCGGCGACGAGCGCCGGCTGCGACAGGCGCAGTTCGTCCGGCGGCAACGACGATACGAAGGATTCGGGCGCGGGCGGCGTACCGGCCACGTCCGTCACGGGCACCGCCGTCCAGCGGGCCAGCGCGATGAGCGCGGTGCGATACGCCTGCTGTGCCTTGAGCACCTGGTCCTGCGTCTGCGCGAGCATCGCGCGGGCCTGCACGACGTCGCCCGCGCTCGCCTTCGCGCCGCGATACGACGCCTGCGTCGCGTCGAGTTCATGGTTCATGTGACCGAGCAGCGCCTGCTGAAGCGCGAGCGCCTGCTTCGCATAGACGGCATCGAGCCACGCCGTCGCGGTCTGCCGGCGCACGGCCGCGAGCTGCACGAGATAGCCGGCGCGCTCGCGGCCGACCTGCTCGTCGGCCAGCGCGGTACGCAGCCGCCGCTTGTCGCCGGACACCCATTCCTGCTCGATGCCGATGCGGCGCATCGTCATGAAGTCCTGGCCGACGGTGAAGCGCTGCCCGCCGTTGACCGGCAGGTTGTCGATGCCGGCCTTGAGCATCGGGTCCGGCAACTGGCCGGCCTTGACGGCCGCTTCGGAACGCGCGAGCACGGACGCCTGCGCGGCCTGCATCGACGCGGAACGATCGGTGGCGGACTGCAGCGCGGCGTCCAGCGTCAGCGGCGACGGCTGCGCGTGAACGGCGCCCGCCACCAGCAGCGCGGCCCACGGTACGGGCGCGCGCCGACCTGCACGCGGCATGCGCAGCGTGCGGAAAACAAATGACATGGTGTAACCCCAAATCGGAATCCAAAGGGATTCCACGTCCTGCGCGCAGGACGAACCTCACCGCGTGCGCGGCGAACCGGTCAAATCGGGATCAGCTGATGCGTGGCGGGCGCCACAACCCGTTCGGGTCGCGAGCCGGGACGGACTGCGTGTAGTGGAAGACGATCGTGCTGGCGAATGCAGCGGGACGGTTGACGTCGGCGCGGACGGCCGGGTGGTAGAGACTGCCGAACTGGCATTGGGCCGTCACCTTGCAGGCCATGCCCTTGGCTTTGGCCTTCGCGTGATCGGCGGATGGCGGCTGCATCGAATCGCAATCGCTCATCTCGGCGGACATGGCCATGTTCATGCCCGTGTCCGCGTCCATCGACATCGTGTGCTGCATCGGACATTCACCGGTCAGGCCGCTGGCTGCCAGCCCCGTGATGGGCAGCACCGCGCATAGCAGCAGCAGGATGAAGGTCCGAAGCAGTTTCATGGCGGCGATTATAGCGCGCACTGTTGCGGCATGGCGCGGCGCCGCTACGACGAAATGATGCGCCCTCCCCGCTGCGGCGGCCGCGCGTCATCGCAACAGGTTGTCCGCCGCCAGCGCCGCCTGCACGGCCGGCCGCTCCCGTACCCGCTCGTACCACGCACGCAGATGCGCATGCCGGCTCAGGTCGATATCCGCGTTGTATACCGAGCGCATCCAGTCGGCCTTGCCCCAGCCGGTCAGCGCGAACAGGTACGCATCGGCGATGGTGAACGTGTCGCCGGTCAGGAACGTCCTGCCGTCGAGCTGGCGGTCGATCCATGCGAAGCGGCTGTCGAGCTTCTGGCGCACGGGGTCGACGTACTTCCCCGCCTGCACCGCATACAGCAGCGGGATGAAGCCCTTGTGGATCTCGGTGCCGAGAAAGTTCAGCCATTCCATCAGCCGGTAGCGCGCGAGCGTGCCGTAAGCGGGCGCGAGCGCGGCTTCCGGGCGCTGGTCCGCGAGATACTGCGCGATCACCGGCCCTTCGCGCAGTATCGTGCCGTCGTCGAGTTCGAGCAGCGGCACGTAGCCGAGTTCGTTCACGTCGTAGTAATCGCGGCCGCCGTCGACGACATGCTTGCGCGCGTCGACCTTGACGATCTCGGCGTCGATATCGCCTTCGCGCAGCACGATGCAGATCGCCTGCGAACAGCTGCCGGGAGCGTGGTAGAGCTTCATATGGTTCCTTCGTGGGTTGTCCATGTATCGATTCGCCGCGACGCGGGCGCTAATATCTCGCATCGGCACACGGCTGAGAAGACGGCAGTCGTTTGTGCCGTAGTCACAAAAAATTTACCGACCAGGATTCAGCGCGATGAAAACGAGTGCGACAGGATGTTCCGTTGAAGAAGCGATGCGCCTGCTCGGCGGCCGCTGGCGGCTGCTGCTGGTGTCGTATCTGCTCGACGGGCCGCGCCGCTTCAGCGACCTGCGGCGCGACATGCCGGGCATCTCGCAGCGCATGCTGACGCTCGACCTGCGCGCGCTGGAAGACGCGGGGCTCGTGCGGCGCACCGTCTATCCCGAAGTGCCGGTGCGCGTCGAGTACGATCTCACCGCGGACGGCGAGCGGCTGCGGCCGGTGGTCGACGTGATGCGCGATTTCGGGCTGTGGCTGAAGGCACGCGACGCGCACGCCGACGCAATGCCCGACACCGCGGCTGCAATCGAAAAGACGATGCACGCTCATAAATAACCCTTCAGCAGGAATCGATGCTCATGGAACTGCACGCTACCGTCGGCGCGGCCACGTCCGACCTCGACGACGACGAAAGCTTCGCCAATATCTACTGTCACGATGCGGAGCAGGACTATTGCTTCGCGCTGTCGCGCTTTCCGGACGATGCGCTGATCGAAGTGATGGTGCGCGACCAGCTCAACGTGCGCGTCAAGGATCTGTCGGTGCAGCTGACCGACGATACGATCGACGTCGAGATCGAACCGGGCGTCGCCGCGCGGCTCGACGGCCAGACGCGTTACGTGATCCATCTCGCGCCCGGTCAGTACGATCCGGGCACGCTGCGCGCCGCGTTGAAGGAAATCTTCGTCGGCAAGAGCGGCTATAGCGACGACAGCACGGGCGGCTAAGCGCTCGCCTGCTTGCGCTTCTTCGTGACGACACCGACCCGCGCGTCTCGGCGCCCGTTCCCACATATTGAACGGCACACGTCCCATTAATGGGGATGCCTGCCCAAATGTTGACGCACGCCGCGCCACGGCTCTAACGTTCGCCCCAACGCCATTCGATTCGGCCGCCTCGTTCGCGAGCGCCGGCCGGGGCATAGAACACAGGAGACAACCGTGGGCCCATCCGCGTCACGCACCCATGCCAACCCGCCGCAGCGGCCATCCGCGCACACCGCCACCTCATCCGAATCAGCTACCCACTCGGCCGCCACCACCGCACCCCCGGCCACGCCGCCGAGCCGCAAGCGGCTGCTGATCCTCGCGCTGCTGTTCGTCACGGTCGTGATCAACTATCTCGACCGCAGCAACCTGTCGATCGCGGCGCCCGAACTGTTCAAGGAACTGAACATCGATCCGGTTCGCGCGGGCCTCGTGTTCTCCGCGTTCGGCTGGACCTATGCGCTGATGCAGATTCCCGGCGGCTGGCTCGTCGACAAGGTGTCGCCGCGCGTGCTGTATGCGGGTGCGCTCGCACTGTGGTCGGCCGCGACGCTGCTGCTCGGCTTCGCCGGTTCGTTCGTCGGACTGATCGCGCTGCGTCTCGCGGTCGGCGCGCTCGAAGCGCCGGCCTATCCGATCAACAACCGCGTGGTGACGACCTGGTTCCCGACCCGCGAGCGGGCGAGCGCGATCGGCGGCTACACGTCGGGGCAGTTCGTCGGCCTTGCATTCCTCACGCCGGTGCTCGCGTGGCTGCAGGTGCATCTCGGCTGGCACATGGTGTTCGTCGCGACCGGCCTCGCCGGCATCGCATGGGCCGCGATCTGGTATGCGGTGTATCGCGAGCCGCGCGCGTTGCGCGGCGTCAATGCGGCCGAAATCGCGCTGATCCGCGACGGCGGCGGGCTCGTCGATCTCGAGGATCGCATCGCGGCGCGCAGCGACCGCGCACCGTCAACGTGGCGCGACCTCGGCGTCGTGCTCGGCCGGCGCAAGCTGTGGGGCATCTACCTCGGCCAGTTCGCGCTGAACTCGACGCTGTGGTTCTTCCTCACGTGGTTCCCGACCTACCTCGTCAAGTATCGCGGGATGGACTTCATCAAGTCGGGCTTCCTCGCGTCGCTGCCGTTCCTCGCCGCGTTCGTCGGCGTGCTGTGCTCGGGTGTGCTGTCGGACTGGCTGATGCGGCGCGGCGCATCGCAGGGCTTCGCGCGCAAGCTGCCGATCATCTCGGGGCTGCTGATCTCGACCTGCATCATCGGCGCGAACTACGTGAGCTCCACCGGCTGGGTGATCGCGTTCATGACGATCGCGTTCTTCGGCAACGGCTTCGCATCGATCACGTGGTCGCTCGTGTCGGGGCTCGCACCCGCGCGACTGCTCGGCCTCACGGGCGGCGTGTTCAACCTGGTCGGCAACCTGTCCGCGATCGCGACGCCGATCGTGATCGGGCTGCTGGTCGATGGCGCGGACTTCTCGCGCGCGATCACCTACATCGCCGCCATGGCGCTCGCGGGCAGCCTGTCGTATGGGCTGCTCGTCGGCAAGGTCGAGCGCATCGACGCGTAAGCGCTGCAAGGGCGGCGCACCTGCGTCGCCCTGCTTGACCGCTGTCCCGGCTGGCGCGCCACACCGCCGATGCGGCGGACTCCGGAAACGCGCCTGACCCACCCTTGCCTTCCCGACAGCCGTCGATTCAGTTGCCGCGCCTGCCTTCGGCCGCGCGCCGATCGCTTTGGTCCCCCCGAAGTCGAGCCTCTTCGATTCGCCCAAGCGCGTGCCCTGCGGCACGATGCGCCTGATCAGGTTGGTCGTCAAAATCGCTTGTCGCTCGATTGAAAAAGACGGGGATGCAGTGACTCGTTTACACTGCCCCGGTATGCCCTCTTCGGGATGACACGCGACGTTTTACGAGGCGAACGGACCGGCAGGTCGCCTGCCTGTATTCCCTCCCGATCGCGAGCCGAACAGATGCCCTTTTTTCGTATCAACGGAACGCGTGTCATGGGCGGAACAGGCCTTGGGAATCGCATGCTGCTCAACGTGAACGCCATCCACCGCGACAACGATCGCTTCAACGTGTCGTTCAAGGCATTGGGCGAGCTGATCGAGACGGTCGGCACGCCGCACTTCGTGCCGCGCCTCACGCAACTGCTGAACGAGGTCGTGCCGCTCGACGTCGCGCACGTCGAACGCTCGCGCGTCGACGCGACGATGCCCACCGGCTACCGTTGCGAATGGATCGGCAGCAGCGGCATCGGCACCGCGTCCACCGACATCTCCGACGTGATGACGCTCTACTACGAGCGCTTTCTCGACAGCGACCCGCTGTTCGCGGGGCTGCGCGGCAAGACCGGCACGATGCTCGTCGTGCGCGACATCGCGGCGATCCCGCCCGGCGAATTCCGCCAGCGGCTGTTCGACGACGTGCATATCGGCCACGAATGCGTGCTCGCACGCGGCACGCGCTATTCGCAGCATTCGATCGCGCTGGAGCGCGGCCGTGACCGGCCGCCCTTCACGCTCGCCGAGATGAACCGCTTCCGCAGCATCAGCGACATGCTGTTTCCGCTGCTCGAACTGCATGCGTCGACCACCGCCGCGCGGCGCATCGCGCACGCGACGCCCGACGTCCATCCGCTCGCGCAGTTCGATGCGCGGCTCGCGGCCGACGGCGTGAAGCTGTCGAAGCGCGAATACGAAACCTGCAAGCACCTGCTCTCCGGCAAGACCGTGCCGGAAACCGCCGGGATACTCGGCGTACGCGTCGCGTCGGCGGAGTCGTACGTGAAGCGTGCATTCGCGAAGCTCGGCGTGCGCACGAAGCGCGAACTCGCCGCATGGGGTTCGGCCGCCGCCGTGCTCCCCGCCGCCGGATCGTATGACGACGGCGACGCACCGCCGGCCATCCCGCGCTGACCTGAGCCGCTGCGTCTGCGTCCCGGCGCAGCGAACGAAGCAACGACGAGGACGCGCTGCGGCGCGCATTCATCGCACCAACGATCGCATCACGGATACCATCACGTCATCGCGCCATCGCGCCGAAGACAGGACACCGACCTATGGACCGAGCCGAACACATCAGCATCGAACCGGCGCTCGCGCTTGCCGCCGACGAACTGGACGGATGCGATTTCTCGTTCGACATCGCGTGGGAATTGAATGCGCCGTATCAAGACTTGCTCGATCTTCGCGCGCTGCCGGCGCGGCGCAAGGACTACGGTTTCGATCCTGCCGGCTGGGCGCGCGATGCGTCGGGCCGCACGGCGCTGTTTCGCGCGACGGCCGGCGAACGGCTCGCGGGATTCGTCGCGATCGAGGAAAGCTGGAACGGCATGGCCGAGATCGCGGAACTGGCCGTCGACCGCCACTGCCGGCGCCAGGGTATCGGGAAATTCCTGCTGGCAGCCGCGGAAGCGTGGGCGCGCAGCCACGGGTTCGGCTTCATGCGGCTCGAAACGCAGGCGAACAACGTCGCGGCCTGCTCGACGTATGCGCGTGCGGGCTTCGTGCTCGGCGGCCACGACCGCTTTCTCTACGCCGATGGCGAGAACGCGGGAGAAGTCGCGCTGTTCTGGTACAAGGACCTGCGCGACGGGCAGACCGCGCGAAGCCGCACGGTCGATCCGGCATCGGTGCAGCCGGTGCGCTGATGCACGGTTGATCGTCACGTCAATGCAGTGTGATTGCCGCGTTACTTGCGCGTCGCCACGATGAACAGGCGCGGAAACGGCAACAGCACCGTACCGTCGTCCTGCACCGGATAACCGTTCGGGCCGGCCAGCGCGTCGCGATAGCGCTCGAGGTATGTGCGCTGTTCGGACGCGTCGAGCGCCGCGAGGAACGGCCGCAGCGCGCTGCCCTTGAACCATTCGACGACCGCGTCCGCACCGCCGCGCAGCGGGTGGTAATAGGTCGTGCGCCACACGTCCACACGCGAACACAGCGGCGCCAGCAGCGCATGGTAATAGCGCGCATCGAATCGCTCGGTGCGCGCCGCGCCTTTCAGCTTGTCGGCCCACGGCCCGCCTGCGGCGACTTCGCGCATCAGCCGATGGGCGGGTTCGTCGAGATTGTCGGGCATCTGCACCGCGAGATGGCCGCCTGACGCGAGCCGGCCGACGAGCCTCGGGAACAGCGTGTCGTGCGCAGGCACCCACTGCAGCACCGCATTCGACAGAATCAGGTCATAGCCGCCCGGATCGTCCCAGGTGGTGACATCGGCAAGGTCGAAACGCAGCGCCGGCAGGCGCTTGCGCGCGGCCTCGATCATGTCCGCCGACGCATCGATCCCGTGGATCGTCGCGTCCGGTGCGCGGGCGATCAGCGCTTCCGTCGAATTGCCCGGCCCGCAGCCGATATCGATCGCGGTATGGATCGGCGTGTTCGGCACGGCGGCCAGCAGATCGCGCACCGGCCGCGTGCGCTCGTCCTCGAACTGCACGTACTGGGTCGCGTATTGATCGAGCGGGGTCGTCACGATAGTTCTCCTGGTCGGCATGAGCAGCCGCCGCGCATCCGGGCACCGGATGCAACGGGCCGTCGATTCAGCGCATTCTGCGACTGCCGCCGACCTTCAGTAAAATGAATTTAATATCGTGATTGATTCAAAATTCTGATGAAGATCGATACGCTCGGAGTGCAGGCTTTCGTCGCGATCGCCGACGGCGGCAGCTTCAGGCAGGCAGCCGATACGCTGCACGTCACGCAGACGGCGATCACGCAGCGGCTGCGCAAGCTCGAAGCGTATCTCGGCGTCGCGCTGGTCGAGCGCACGACGCGCCGTACCACGCTGACCGAGATCGGCCGGCGTTTCCTGCCGCAGGCGCGCCGGCTGCTGAACGAACTGTCCGATGCGCTGACCGAAATCCGCGAGACGGGCCTGAGCCAGCGCGGCGACGTCACGATCGCGTGCGTGCCGACGGTCGGCGTGCAGTACCTGCCGCGCATCCTGCGCGCTTTCTCCACGCACCGGCCGCACGATCGCGTGAAGATTCTCGATCACGCGTCGGCGTCGGTGTTGCAGGCCGTGCTGCGCCGCGAAGCGGAATTCGGCATCAGCATCGCCGGCGACCAGCACCCGGAACTCGTCAGCGTGCCGCTCACGCACGACCCTTACGTACTCGTGTGCCGCGACGATCACCTGCTCGCGAAGCGGCGGCGCATCCGCTGGGCGGCGCTGCAGCCGCATCCGCTGATCTTCGCCGGCGAAGTGAGCGGCAATCGCGGGCTGCTCGATGGCGCGTTGAAGACGAGCGGCGTATCGCTGCATTCGTTCTACGAGGTGCAGCGCAGCTCGACCGCGCTCGGGCTCGTCGCGGAAGGGCTCGGCGCGGCCGTCGTGCCGAAGCTCGCGATCCAGAAGAATGCGTATCCGATGATCCGCACGATCGAGCTCGTCGAGCCCTCGGTGTCGCGCACGCTCGTGCTCGTCATGCGGAGGAACGCGCAACTGTCGCCCGCCGCGCGGGCGCTGTGCGACATGATCGTCGAGCGGGCGACGCCCGGGCGGTGATCCATGAGCCTTCCGGCGCTACCAGCTTGTCATGAGATGTCAGGAAACCGCCCGTTGCCGCTCAAAGCACCTTGACCATAAATACGCGCGCCGCGCCTGCCGGCTCGCACGGCACTTCGCCGAACGTCTCGTAACCGTGCTTCCGGTAGAAGTCCGGCGCCTGGAACGAGATCGTGTACAGCACCGCACGCGCACAACCGCGCCGCTTCGCTTCCGCTTCGGCCTCGCGCAGCAGCCGGCTGCCGAAGCCGCCGCCGCGCAGCGATTCGGGCAGATAGAACAGATCGATGAAGAACAGGCCGAGCGACGTGCGGCCGGTGAGGCCGCCCAGTACGTCGCCGGTCGCGGGATCGGTCACGTAGACGTCGAGCGCGGCCGTATCGGTGCGCCCCGTCATCGCATGGTTGAATTCGCCGAGCTTGCGGCTGATGAAGTCTCGGGCGGCCGGCTGCTCGGTATCGGTCAGTCGAAGGGTAACGTCGGGATGGGCTGTCATCGAGGCGAACGCGTGCGTGAATAGACCGCCGGGCGGGGCGGCGCCCGCGGCGGGTATCACACGACTATAGCGCGTCGTCATATGCCGTGACGACGCACGATGATCGCTCGATATCGCGCGACGTCGCGACGCCACGACGCGCTGCGGGCGTCAGAACGGCTTGGTCGGCAGGTACTTGCCGTCGAGCGTGATCACCGCACGCGAACCGCCTTCCGGATCGTCGACCTTCTTCACGTCGAGCCGGAAGTTGATCGCGCTGATGATGCCGTCGCCGAACTTCTCGTGAACGAGCGCCTTCAGCGTCGTGCCGTACACCTGCAGTATTTCGTAGAAACGGTAGATGGTCGGGTCGGTCGGCACGCGATCGTCGATGCTGCCGCGCATCGGGATCATTTGCAGCAACAGCACCGCATCGTCGTCGAGGCCGAGCTTGTCGGCGACGAGGCGCGCCGCGTCGGCCGGCAACGCATGCTGGCCGAGCAGCGCGGCCGTGACGAACGCTTCGCTCAGGCCCGTGCCTTCGGTGAGCTGCGCGAACGACAGGTTCTTGCGCGCCTTCGCGAGCACGACGGTTTCCGCCAGCGCGTGGCGCGCCGTCTGACTGTGCTGGGACTGGATCATGGTAATGCCTCGTAGTGGAGTGGGAGCGATTCAGGCCGCGACGGGGAGTGTCGCGGGGGTTGCACGGACGCCGGGATGGTCCGCAAGGGAAACGAACCGGCCGCTCGCGCCGTCGTAGGCGTCGATGCAGCCCGATTCGATATCGTAGACCCAGCCGTGCAGCGCGAGGCGCCCTTCGTCGAGCGCGAGCCGCACGGCCGGATGCGTCTTCAGGTTGGCCAGTTGCGCGACGACGTTCTCGCGCACCATCGAGTCGATCCGCTCGCGCTCGCTGCGATGCGTGCGCGCCTCGTTCACGACCCGTGCCGAATCGGCATAGCGCAGCCAGTGGCCGACGGCCGGCATGTGGTCCATGCACTGGCAGGTCGCAATCGCGGTCATCGCGCCGCAATCGGAATGCCCGCAGATCACGACGTCCGTCACGCGCAGCGCGGCGACCGCATATTCGACCGACGCCGACACGCCGCCCGGCTCCGGGCCGTACGACGGCACGATGTTGCCCGCGTTGCGGATCACGAACAGGTCGCCCGGCTCGCGCTGCGTGACGAGCTCGGGCACGAGCCGGCTATCCGAGCACGAGATGAACAGCGCCCGCGGATTCTGGCTGCGCGCGAGATCGCGAAACAGCGCGGCGCGCGACGGATAGGCGTCGCGCTGGAACTTCAGGAAGCCCTCGATGATGTCCTTCATCGCGTGTTCTCCGGTGCGGGTGGAATCGATGAAGGACAGGTTACGCCCGACTTCCGATAACGTAAAAGACTGATTTACGATCCACCGGATAAGCACGACTTATAGGAACCGCCATGCTGCTGCGTCACATCCACTACTTCCTGGCCGTCGCCGAACACCGCAGCTTCACGCGCGCGGCCGCCGCGCTGCACGTATCGCAGCCCGGGCTGTCGCAGCAGATCCGCCAGCTCGAGGACACGCTCGGCGCGCAACTGTTCGACCGCACCGGGCGCGTCACGCGGCTGACCGATGCCGGCGACGTGTATTTCCGCTATGCGCGGCAGGCGCTGCACGATCTCGCGGAAGGCCGGCGGGCGATTCACGACGTGCAGGACCTGAGCCGCGGCTCGCTGCGCGTCGCGGTCACGCCGACCTTCACGAGCTATCTCGTCGGGCCGCTCGTCGAGGCGTTTCACCGCCGCTATCCGGACGTATCGCTGTCGGTGCGCGAGATGTCGCAGGAGCGTATCGAGGCACTGCTCGTCGACGACGAGATCGATGTCGGCATTGCATTCGACGAGGTGCAGACGGCGGATATCGACGCGCAGGCGCTGCTGGTCGAGACGCTCGCGCTCGTCGTGAACCGCGGACACGCGCTCGGCAGCAAACGCAAGGCCGGCCTGCGCGCGCTGCACGACGCGCCGCTCGTGCTGCTCACCGCGGAATTCGCGACGCGCATGCAGATCGACCGCTATTTCCGCGAGCACGACCTGCAGCCGCGCGTGCTGATGGAAGCGAATTCGCTCGGTGCGGTGATTGAGATCGTGCGCCGCACGAACCTCGCGACGCTGCTGCCGGCGACGATCGCGGTCGAGCACGACGATCTCGTCGCGGTTGCGCTCGATCCGGCGGGGCTGAGGCGCACGGCCGTGCTGCTGCAGCGCAAGGGTGGGTATCGGAGTGCGGCCGCGCGGGCGTTCGTCGAGTTAGCGCTCGCGCGGGGGGCGGGGCCGGTCAGGCGCGCGCGCTGACCTCAGCTGCTGGCAACGGATCGTCGCCGGCGAACCGACTCATGGAAACATCGACATGTCGAACCTGCTACGCCGCATGACGCTCAACCCACTTGCCATCGCCGCGCTGCTGGCAGGCGCAGCCTGGTGGGTCCACGCACAGACGCGCGCCGACGGCCCGTATCGCGTCGTGGGGTTCAACTACACGGATCGTGGCGTCTACAGCTTCGTGGTCGACGGCTTCGGCGCCGGCAGCGTGCACGCACGCCAGTTCGGCGGCGGGGGTGGCACGATGTGCTGCATGAGCGTGCCCCGCGGCAAGCAGACCTGGCACGTCAGGGTCACTTACGACCTGACGGCTGAAGAAGACGCCAGGAACCAGGCACCTGAAATCGTCGAAACCGAGGTCGCCGTGCCGGCTTTGCCGAACCGGCGAGACGGCTATATCGAGTTTCATTTCCTGCCCGGCCGCAAGATCGACGCCCGATGGGCGGCGTACCCGACGATGCCACGCATGCGCGATGGCGGTTGATCGGAGAAGGGCCGCTCGTGGATGCTGCGTAGCCGCGCGGAATAGTCGCGCGACGCCGCGTCAGTTGTACCCGAGAATCGCTACCGCCGCGACCTCCGGACGATCGATGGTGCTGCCAACGAGCGACGTCATCGGTTCCTGCAGCACTGCCTGATACGACGTCACGCGCACCGCTTCCGGCACACCGGCATCATCCGGCACCGGCTCATCGAACGCGGCATCGAAACCGCTGTAAAACCCCGCTTGCTTCTGCGAAAAAGTCATCTCCACTCCTTTGCCTTCATAGGTCGTTGATGTTCTAGCTGGCCTGCTTCAACGCCGCCGCATGCACGGGCGCACTGTCATGCCCCGCCTCGGCCCGCGCAAGCTGCGCGCGCGTACGCCGCGTGATGTGGATCACCGCGAACACGACCGGCGCGATCAGCAGCCCTTCCGCCAGCTCCGGATCGACCGGCAGGTTCATCACGTGCAGCGCCTTGAACGCCGCCGTCGCGAGCGACAGCACGTAGTACGAAATGGCGGCCACCGACAGCCCTTCGACCGCGTGCTGCAAATGCAGCTGGTTGCGCGCGGTGCGCTCCATGCCGGCCAGCAGCCGCGTCACGTCCTTTTCCTGCGCGAGATTCACGCGAGTGCGCAGCAGGTCGACCGCCCGTGCGATCCGCGCGGCGATCTGTTCGTGACGCGCCCATACGCTGCGGCAGGTTTCCATCGCCGGCGCGAAGCGTCGCTCCATGAATTCGGCGATCGTCGGCATCCCTTCGATACGCTCCTCGCGCAGCTCGTGGATGCGCGCCAGCACGAGCTTTTCGTACGCGCGCGACGCGCTGAAGCGCGCCCCCGATCCCGACAACGATTCGACCCGCACCGCCAGATGCGTGAGCTTGACGAGCAACGCCGCGTCGTCACCGTCGGCGCCGCTCGCGTCCATCCGCTGCATCAATGCGTGCAGCGCCGCATGGATCTCGTCGAGCTCGCGGCTCATCCGGCGCGCGACGGGGAGTGCCAGCAGCGCCATCATCCGGTACGTTTCGATTTCATACAGACGCTGCAACAGCCGGCCACCCTGCTCCTCGCGGAAATCCTCGTCGATCACGAGAAAACGCATGAAGCCGTCGTCGCGCACGTGCCAGTCGCAGAACACCTTGCCGCCGCCGAGCACGTGGCTGCCGACGAGCACGGGCCCGTCGATCCAGCGCCGCAGGTCGCCGCACACGCGCCGCGCGGCGTCGCCCGATAGCAGCTCCATCCGCACCGCGACGAAGCGGATGCCAGCCAGCCGCGCGAACCACGCGGCCGGAATGCCGTCGATCGCGAGATCGTCGAAATAACCGGTGTCGCGACGCGGCGTGACGAACGTGAAGGTCGAGAATTCGGTGTGGCGCTCCCACTTCAGGTGCCAGCCGCACGGCGACTGCACCGCGTAGTGCGTCGCGCCTTCGTGCGGCGCGTCGATGCCGGTATCGCGGCACAGCGCGTGCAGCAGCGTTTCGTGGATGTCGGGCTGGCCGTCCGCATAGATCGCGTAGTGTGTGAGCGACACGGCTTCGGCGAGCCGCAGGAACGGCCGCGCATGCAATTCCGCGGCCAGTGCGGCGCGCAACGGATGGTCCATCATCGATTCACCACGCTTCCCTGTTCAGTCCCGCACGCCGGATTGGCGCGGCCCGACCGCCGCGCCACCCTCGGGCGAAACGCCAGCGTGATCGCACTATGGCAGACACACAGCAACAATAAAAACGCATAATGCTGATCGTTACGTCCAGTTTTCCTGATACCTATGAAGATGCTCGATCACGACGTGCTGGCCACCGTCGTCGCCGTCGCGGAAACCGGCAACATGACCCGCGCGGCCGAGGCCGTGAACCGCTCGCAGTCGGCCGTGAGCATGCAGATCAAGAGCCTGGAGGACGCGATCGGCCGGCCGCTGTTCGTGCGCAAGCCGCGCAGCATCGTGCTGACGCGCGAAGGCGAGGTGCTGCTGGGATTCGCCAGACGAATGCTGGCGCTGCGTGACGAGGCATGGGCGGCCGTGGTGCGGCCGGAGGTGACCGGCAAGGTCGTGATCGGCGTGCCGGACGACTATGCGTCGTCGCTGCTGCCGTCGGTGCTGAAGAAATTCTCCGCGACCTACCCGAAGGTCGAGATCCAGGTAATGGGGCTGCCGAGCAGCGCGCTCGCGCCGCTGATCAAGGAGGGCACCGTCGATCTCGTGTGCGGGACGCGCATCAAGGGGCTGTCGGGCGACTTCATCCGCCACGAGCCGATGGCGTGGGCCGCGATGACGAACGGGCCGCGTGTCTGGGAGGAGCGGCCGCTGCCGATCGCGGTGTTCATGCCGGGAAGCGTCGCGCGCGAGAACGCGATTCGCAGCCTCGAACGCGCGAAAGTGCCGTACCGCACCTCGTATGAAAGCCCGAGCCTGCTCGGGCTGCTCAGCATGGTCGAGGCCGGCCTCGCGGTCGCGCCGCTTGCCCGCTGCGCGATTCCCGCGCAACTGTCGATGCTCGGCCGTTCGCACGGGCTGCCCGACCTGCCGCCGCTCGAGCTGATCCTCGCGCGCAGCACCAAGTCGAAACGGCCGCCGTGCGACTTCCTCGCGGAACAATTGATGGAAGACCTGCAGCGGCAGACCGGGCAGACCGGCGACGTATGAGCCCGCCGGCGGCCGCTCGCCGCCGCGTCAGCCGTGGCCGGTCGTGCCATGTCCGGCCGCGCGCAACGCCGCGTTGACGATGCCGGCCACCGTATCGACGAGCGCTTCCAGCGTGTCGCCGTGCACGTGGCGCCCTGCCGGCGGAACGTGCTCGCTGCGCCGGCCGCCCCACTGCGAGCCGGCCGTGACCGATAGCGTCGCGCTGAACCGCTGGCCATGCCGCCGGCCGAAGATGCCGATGCGCCGCTCGGCGACATAAGCCTGTTCGGGTAGAAACAAGCGGATCTCGACCGCCGCTTGATCGGGGTCGGCCGCACACGCATCCGCATCGAACGCCGGTGCGAATGCCTTGACGATGCGGAACGTCACGTGAGAATCCCACGCGGTGAGCGGCCCGCCGGCCGCATCGACGCGTTCGGCGTCGACCAGCCACTGATGGCGATCGGGCACGCGAATCGCCTGGCGCAGCAGCACGTCCGCCGTGCGAACCGTCACCATCAACTGCCGGGCAAGCTGCCTGCCCGACGGCAACGCCGCGGTATGCGCGCGACGGGCAGCCGGGCGCGCAATACGCACTTCTTCCGTAAGGTACATAGGCCCTCCCTGTTCAGGGGTAGCGCCGCGTTCGACGCAGCGCACAAACGTCCACCATCGGCGGCCGGCGGACAGCACGGCGGCCGGCGAATCGGCGGCGGATTAGCCAAGCAATCGCCGTTCCCGGCTCAGCGCACGCCAGCCGGAACGCACAATTGGCGCGCGATCGGCCCGATCACCGCGTCGACTTGCTGCGCGATCAGCGTGTGCAGCGTGAAATCCAGATCCTTCGAGGCGATGTCGAAATGCACGTGGATCACGTTGCGCACGGCGCGCGCGCTGACGACATACACACCGAGCGGGGAATGCAGCAGCGCGGCAAGCCGGGCGTGCGCCGCCGCGACGGAGTCGGCCGTCAGCGTGACAGGCAATTGCAGGCGCGGGCGCGGCGCCGGGAACGGCGTGACGTTGCCGGGTGCGCCGGCACGCAACCGCCGGCCGGCGACATCGAACGCGGGAAAGGGACGAATAAAGGTCATGGCGCGGACGCAAGCCGTCTCGGCTGTTCGACACGTCCCCAGCTTAGAAGAGGCGGTATAAACGCCGTGCAAAAAAAACGGGGCGGCCGTGCAAAAAACGGCATGCCGGTCGGGCCCCGGCTCGTATGGACGACGTGATACGGCCGCTCGGCCGTCGCGAGCGCCCCCGTCAACCATGACAGGTCGACAGCCGGCGATCCGTCGATACACTGTGAGCCATCCCGACGGCCGCGATCGCCCTCACCGATGCCGGCCGCCGCTTCGCTTGCGCACGGCTTCCCGCTTTCCGTCCGCCCCGCGCATCTTCCGCACGCTTTCCAAGGAATTGCACTTGAAGCACTGGCATTACGCGCTGTTCGCCTTCGCCGGCCTCCTGGCCGCCGCGTCCTCTCACGCGCACCCCGTCTGCACCGTCGTCGCCGACGCCGCCACCGGCAAGCTGCTCGTGCAGCAGGGCGACTGCACGACCCGCGTAACGCCGGCATCGACGTTCAAGGTCGCCATCGGCCTGATGGGCTTCGACGCCGGCGTGCTGAAGGACGAACACACGCCCACGCTCGAGTTCCACGCCGGCTACCCCGACTGGGGCGGCGCGCCGTGGCGCGAACCGACCGATCCGGCGCGCTGGATGAGGCTGTCGGTCTTCTGGTATTCGGAGCAGGTCACGCAGGCGCTCGGGCAGGCACGCTTCCAGCAGTACACGAGCGCGTTCGACTACGGCAACGCCGACGTCACCAGCAAAGCGGGCGAACTCCCCGGCATGATGGGCGCGTGGGTCAATTCGTCGCTACGAATCTCGCCGCTCGAACAGGTCGCGTTCATGCGTAAGATCGTCCAGCGGACGCTGCCCGTCAGCGCGCACGCGTATGACATGACCGCGCGCATCACGCTGCTCGACGCGCAACCGGGCGGCTGGACGGTGCACGGCAAGACCGGCACCGGCTCGCCGGGCATCCAGTACGACGCGGCACACGCGTACGGCTGGTTCGTCGGCTGGGCGACGAAGGGATCGCGCACGCTGGTGTTCGCGAACCTGATCCAGGACGACGAGCGGCAAACGCCCAATGCCGGCCTGCGCTCACGCGACACGTTCCTCGCGGCGCTGCCGACGCTCGCCGCCGCGGCCCCGCCGCAATGAGCGCCGCTCCCCGCAACGCCCGCATCGACCTCCTGCGCGGCGTCTCGATCCTGCTCGTCCTGCTGCATCACTTCAACATCGCATATCCGCTGCGCGACACCGCGCTCGCGCGCGTGCTCGGCTGGGACACGATCCACGCGATCGTGCGCAACGGCAACTACGGCGTGACGATGTTCTTCGCGATCTCGGGCTACCTGATCACGTCGAACGCGCGCCGCCGCTGGGGCAGACTCGGCGCGCTCGACGTGCGCGCGTTCTACGTGTCGCGCATTGCGCGGATCGTCCCGTGCCTGCTTCTGCTGCTCGCGCTCGTCAACGGCCTCGCGGCAGCCGGCGTGCCGATCTTCACGAACCATGCGCCGCAGGGCATCGCCGTGTCGTACTGGCTCGTGAATCTGGCATCGCTCACGTTCTGGATGAACGTGCTGATCGGCGCGTACGGATGGGTCAACTACGCGCTCGGCGTGTTGTGGTCGCTGTCGGTCGAAGAGGTGTTCTACCTGTCGTTCCCGCTGCTGTGCATCGCGTTGCGCCGCGACACGCGGCTGTTCGCGTTCTGGCTGCTGATTGCGGCGGTCGGTCCCGTGTACCGCTACACGCATCCGGGCGACGAAGGCGGCTTCCTGTACGCGTACCTCGCCTGCTTCGACGGTATCGCGATCGGCTGCTGCACCGCGCTGCTCGCCGAACACGCGCGCTGGCAGTTGCTCGCGGCGGCACCCGTGCAATGGCTGGTCGCAGCACTGATGACCGCGCTCTATCTCGCGTGGCCAATCGCGCAAAGCCATGTGTTCGGCGTCTCGGCGATGGCACTCGGTACGGCCGTGCTGCTGATCGGCGCGCACGTCGAACACGCCCGCGCTCATGGCCGCCTGCTCGCGCCGCTGCGCTGGAGCGGCCGGCTCAGCTACGAGCTGTATCTGTTCCATCTGATCGTGCTCGGCGCGCTGCGCACGTTCTGGCCGCCGTCGTCCACGCAGGGCGACGGCAAGCTCGCGCTGCTCGTCGCGTATCTGGCGCTGTCGGCCGGCGTGAGTGCGGTCATCGCGCGCGGCTATGCGACGCCGTTCGACCGCTTCATCAAGCGCGTCGCATCGCGGCCGGCGGCGCGGATGACCGACAGCGCGCGCGTCTAGTTTTCCGCGTACGGTGGCGAACAAAAGCCGGCGTCAACGTCAACATCCGCGTCGGAATCCCTGCCTTCGGGGAGCCGAGGACATCAAGTAGCCTGTGCTGCTCACCGCAGATGCTTTCGAAATGAAAGGCGATGGTAGGAACCGGATGTGACGGCAAGATGAAGGGAAACCGGAAGGATCAGTATGACGGATGAAAGAATGCGGCGGGGCGCTGCGTCCGGGCGCCCCGCGCGCAGCGGGTCAGCCGGCGTATTCGGCGGCAGCGCAGCGTACGGTCACGATGCGCGCAGGCGGAATATTTGCCCAGACGATCCGGCTGCCGCTGGCAACGAATGCCGAATCGCCCAGCGGATGGCGACCGGGCGGGCGCAAATCGTACGTGAACTGGATCATCACGCCGTCGGCCGACAGCACCCGCTGACATTGACCGATGATCGCCGCCACGTCCTCGCGCGGCAGCGTGCGCAGCGGCAGGCACGACACAATCGCATCGACCGTGGCGCCCGGCGGCAACAGCCGTTCGAGCCGCCGCGCGTCGCCCGACACGATCGAGATCCCGGGAAAGCGCCGCCGCAGATGCTGCACGAACGCCGGCGAGCGTTCGACCACCACGAGGCGCCGCGGCGCGACACCGCGCTCGAGCAGTGCCGCGGTGATCGCACCGGTGCCGCCGCCGAGCTCGACGACCAGCCCGTCGCCATCCGGCACCGCGTCGGCCATTTCGCGCGCCAGATGCCGCGAACTCGGGCACAACGCGCCCACCGCGGCCGGCCGGCCGACCCACTCGCGCACGAACAGTGCCGAGACACGCCACGCGTTCGGCCACATCATAGGCGGGCCTCCGGCGCTTGCGCGGTTGGCGGCGGTGTGCCGATGACGGCACGGAACGGGGCTACGGCGACACGGGCAAGGTTCATGCGCATCCTCCTCGGCGAATCGGTCCGCCGCGGCGCGCGACGGTCAATCGATTCTAGGAAACGCAAACTTAAGGCGACGTGAAGATTGACCCTGATTCCCCTGACCAATTCGTGCCCGATCAGCCGTCGATTTGCGGTTGGCGATCGACGCTCTGCTGAAGTGGGCGGGATAACGCTCGGCGACGATCCGGATCTGCTGCAGCGTCGTCTCGATCGCGGCGGGATCGTCTGCTATCAGCGCCACGACGGTTGAAATAGGGTCAGTATTTCGGCGCGCTGTATTTCTGCTGCCGCTGCTCGCCGAAGCCGTGCGCGAGCGGGCAGCACAGCCGAGTTGTGAACCGCGCGCCATGCTCGCCGCACGACGCGCGCGTCTACCGTCACCGCAAGTTGGTTCTCGCCAATTCGACGATTTCGTCACCGCGACCGCTGAGGATCGCGCGCAGCATGAACAGGCTGAAGCCCTTCGCATGCGCGAGTTCGATCTTCGGCGGCATCGCGAGCTCGTACTTCGACGTGACGACGTCCACCACCGCCGGCCCGTCATGCTCGAACGCCGTGCGCAACGCGTGCTCGACGTTCTCCGAATGCTCGACGCGCACGCTGAAGATACCGGCGCCCTTCGCGATCGCCGCGAAGTCGGTCGGGCTCAGATCGACGTTCGTGTCGAGATAGCCGGCCGCCTTCAGCTCCATCGACACGAAGCCGAGCAGGCTGTTGTTGTACACGACGACCTTGATCGGCAGCTTGAGCTGGCGCGCGGTCAGCAGATCGCCGAGCAGCATCGACAGCCCGCCGTCGCCCGACAGCGACACGACCTGCCGCCCCGGATGCGCACCCTGTGCACCGAGCGCCTGCGGCATCGCGTTCGCCATCGACCCATGATTGAACGACCCGTGCAATTGCCGCTTGCCGTTCATCGTCAGGTAGCGCGCGGCCCACAGCGTCGGCGTGCCGACGTCGGCCGTGAAGATCGCATCCTCCGCCGCGACTTCGTCGACGATCTTCGTCAGGTACTGAGGATGGATCGCGCGGCCCGGCGGCTCGGCCACCGCGAGATCGTCGAGCCCCTTGCGCGCGGCCGCGTAGTGCTTCAGCGCGTTCTCGAGGAAGCGCCGCTGCGTCTTGCGCGTCAGCCGCGGCAGCAGCGCCGCGATCGTTTCCTTCACGGTGCCGACGAGCCCGAGCGCGAGCGGCGCGCGATGGCCGAGCTGCGAGCCCTTCCAGTCGATCTGCGCGATCTTCGCGTTCGTCGGATAGAACGGCCGGTACGGGAAATCCGTACCGAGCATCAGCAGCGTGTCGCACGATTCCATCGCGTGATAGCCGGAACTGAAACCGATCAGCCCCGTCATCCCGACGTCGAACGGGTTGTCCCACTCGACGAACTGCTTGCCGCGCAGCGCATGCACGACCGGCGCGCCGAGCGTGTCGGCCAGCGCGACCACTTCGTCGTGCGCACCCTGCGCGCCGCTGCCGCACAGCAGCGTGACCGCGTCGGACCCGTTGAGCAGCGCCGCGAGCCGATCGAGATCGGCATCGGCCGGCAAGATCGACGGCGGCGCCGATTCGCTCCACGCCGGCGCCTCGTCCGGGCCGTCGCCGAGCGCGATGTCGCCCGGCAGCACGATCACCGCCACGCCGCGCGCCTCAATCGCGGTGCGCATCGCCCGCGCCAGCACGCGCGGAAACTGCGACGCGTTCGTCACGAGCTCGGCGAAGTGGCTGCATTCGCGGAACAGCTCCTGCGGATGGGTTTCCTGGAAATAGCCGAGACCGATCTCGGTCGACGGAATGTGCGCGGCGATCGCGAGCACCGGCTGGTGATTGCGGTGGCAGTCGTACAACCCGTTGATCAGGTGCAGGTTGCCGGGCCCGCAACTGCCCGCGCACACCGCGAGTCGCCCGGTCGACGCGGCATCGGCGCCGGCCGCGAACGCCGCGCTTTCCTCGTGCCGCGTGTGCATCCAGCGGATCGAGCCGATCTGGCTCAGGCTGAACGACAGGCCGTTCAGACTGTCGCCCGTCACGCCCCAGATGCGCTCGACGCCCGCTGCCGCCAGCGTCTTCGCCAGGTATTCCGCCATCGTCTGTCTTGCCATGATGCCCTCGCTCGTTGATCGGTCGTCGATTGATCCGGCGGCGGCGCCTGCGGCCTTCGCCGAGATGACGGGACGAGCATACGCGATCGCGCCGGGCGGCGTCGTGACGGTGCGAGCAGCATGGCATGCGCGACAGCGCGGCCGGGCCCGTTCGCGCGCCCAGCCCGCTCTTTCCGCACGATCGGAAGAGCGTCGCTGCCGCCTGGGCAATCCGTGCACGCGGGCCGATGCGGACTCGGCCGGACGCCGCTTCGTCCGGAAGCGTCCGCCCGGCCACGCGCGGACGTCATCCGCTATACCGGCAGCGCATGCGTCGACAGGATCTCCTTGAGTACCATGAACGAGCGCACCTGCCGTACCCCCGGCAGGTACAACAGCTGTTCGGCATGCAGCCGATTGAAGCTGTCGTTGTCGCGCGTGCGCACGAGCATGAAATAGTCGAATTCGCCGGTCACGACATGACATTCGACACACCCTGACACTTTCTGCGCGGCCTTCTCGAACGCGGCGAACGTTTCCGGCGTCGAGCGATCGAGCACGAAGCCGATCACGACCAGCATCCCGGCACCGAGCGGCTTCGGGTCGAGCAGCGCGACGATGCTGCGAATCAGCCCCATTTCCTTCAGCCGCTCGACGCGCCGCAGGCACGCAGGCGCGCTCAGCTTCACTTTCGCCGCCAGGCTCACGTTCGAGATCGACGCGTCCTGCTGCAGTTGCCGCAGGATCGCGCGGTCGATGCGGTCGAGCGCCGGTGCGGCGTCAGTCGGTAATGCGCTGCCGCGATCTAATTTCATTGCGCCAATCTCCTTTTCAACGAATCAGAATTGTCTATTTTTAATTATTAACTTCGATAAAGTAGGTCGACGCAATTCATTTCGCAAGCTCATTTCCCGCGCTTCTGCCTATCATTTTCGTCATCGGCGCACGGCCTGCCGGCCACGCCCGAACGATCCGATTTCCCGCCTTGTTCCCCTTCCGGAGCCCCGCCGATGAATCTGCAACGCTTCCCCCGTTATCCGCTGACGTTTGGCCCGACGCCCATCCAGCCGCTCAAGCGCCTGAGCGCGCATCTCGGCGGCAAGGTCGAGCTGTATGCGAAGCGCGAGGACTGCAACAGCGGCCTCGCGTTCGGCGGCAACAAGACGCGCAAGCTCGAATATCTCGTTCCCGACGCGCTCGCGCAGGGTGCCGACACGCTCGTGTCGATCGGCGGCGTGCAGTCGAACCAGACCCGCCAGGTTGCGGCCGTCGCCGCGCATCTCGGAATGAAATGCGTGCTCGTGCAGGAGCACTGGGTCAACTATGAAGATCCGGTGTACGACCGGGTCGGCAACATCCAGTTGTCGCGGATGATGGGCGCCGACGTGCGGCTCGTATCCGACGGTTTCGACATCGGCATTCGCCGCAGTTGGGAAGAAGCGATGGAGAGCGTGCGACAGGCGGGGGGCAAGCCGTATCCGATTCCGGCCGGC